>NZ_JAHWCO010000066.1:0-3781 GCF_020054415.1 Candidatus Symbiopectobacterium sp.
AGAACGCGATATTAGAACGTTTCAGCGGCACGCCTGTTACCGTCGATATCCTGCTGGCAAGGGCGGGTGATTTACCGATCCGCCCCGTATCCGACCACTCTGGCGATGACTTATCGCGCCTCTTTGATTTGAATAATGTTACCCAACAGACCGTTGACGACCTGCGTTCGGCAATGTGGCATCCCTCCGTGCTGGCCGATGCACAACCCAAATGTGGCAGACATAACGCCTGGGCGTCAATGTGCTGTCGTCTCGCGTGGTTTATCGGGACCGAATTTGAAAACCAGGCCAGAGAGCTGTGGCTGGAATGGTCTGTTGCGGGTGGTGGCAGTGCTGCTGATATTACGGAGGCTGAACTCCGCTGGGATGATGGGAAGCTTGTTGCGGATCGCACCGGCTATCAGGCCATCTTTACCCGTGCGCAGAAAGAAGGCTGGATAAATCCCGGTGCAGAGCGTATGCGCTTATCCTCTGTCACCAGCGTGGACGACTTTGAAGAGTTGCCGCCGGAAGAACAAGAGAAGCCTCGTTCATTCCCTCACTCAGGCGGATATGGCAAGCCGGGAAAGTTCATCGTGGAAGGGCTGTTATCCGTGGGGGTTAATATCGTCTACGGCCCTTCATCGTCGTTCAAATCCTATTTTGTGATCGCCATATTGTGCCGGATAGCGATGAAAACGCACCGATGGGCCGGTCGTAATCTGAAAGGTGGTGCCGTTCTGTATGCTGCTGCCGAAGGGGGCAGTTCCGTTATGCCACGTGTTGGTGCCTGGGCGGATAAATACAACGAGGGTAAACCGGTTGAGCTTTTTTATGCCTTGCCGTTGGCCGTCGATCTCTCTGTTCCCGAAAAAGTCAGTGCCATCATCAAAAAGATCAGGCGAATTGAACAGGCTACTGGTGAGCAGGTACGGGCAGTGGCGGTGGATACCCTGTCTCAGTCCATGATGCAGTGCGATGAGAACAGCGCAAGTGATATCGCAAAGTTCATGGCCGGTGCGACGCGGATTGTTAATGAGACGGGTACAGCGGTGATCCCCGTTCACCATAGTGGTAAGGGCAGCAGCAAAGGGATGCGCGGTTCTTCTGCTGCTTTTGCCAACGCCGATACCGTCATCCGTGTAGAGCGCATAGGTGATGCGGTAAACCTGATTAACGAGAAACAGCGTACCGGTCCGGCTCAGCCAACCCGCGGTTATCTGCTTCCAACTGTGCAGCTCCCTGACGCCGTTATCGCCGCGAACGAAGCGTACGACGCTGATTATACCAGTACCGTAGGTGATGTATATGACCCCGTCAGGCTGACCACTGAGCGCGTGTTTGACGACGTTCCGCTGGCAGAAATTGAACCGCTGATGATAGCGGTAGACGATGCTCGGGAAGGTAAGGTTACAACCCAAGACTGGATCCTTGAGCATCTGGACGATGCGGGTGGCCGCATATGTCGCGATGAACTTCGCAAATTATGGATAGAAGAAGGCCGCAAAGAGGCAACGTTCCGCCAAGGGATACGGCGACTGATACAGCAAAACGATATCGCTGAAACGACTGAAGGTCTTATCACGTATGCGTTATGCGCCACTCCCAGTGCCAACTTCGACGAGGTGAAACATGCATAATTTTACCATTTCGCCAAAAAACACGAATTTGCATAAAAATGCATATTCATTATATATGCAATTAAAGTGCATAAAAATTCACAATGACAGCAACTTAAAAAAAATCTAGCGTGACAAAGTCTTTACAGCGTGACAGGTTTTTCATAGTATTGATTTAAAAGTTTTTTTAATGCATTATAAGCGTGACGCCACGGCAAGCACAGGAGCGTGACAAACCCGAGCAGTCACGATTTTTATTCAGTGAATATTCATATGCAGTGCCGGTAAGTTGAAAATCGCTCAGCGGAGAAAGTTGCAAAAATTTACCTGTAGCGAAATCCCCAGATAGCGTTACCCGATTTGTCGAACATTGTTGAGGTCGAAGATCATGCGCAGAGATATGCAGGAAGTGCCGGAACGTTGGGGTCGCTGTGCTGCGAGGGAAGAATACTGCTCGCTGCTGGACTGGCCTGCGATGTCGGTTATGCCTCAGCGGGTGAGCGTCGGCGGGAAACCGGGCTGCTCTGACGAAGACGGGATGGCAATTGATACCTGTGTTGCGCACATGAGCATGGTTCGCAGCCGAGAAGATATTTTGATATTGGGCCAGCGCTTCATAGGCGGCCTCTCAACGCGATTTATCGCCGAAGCCATGGCCATGATAGAAACTTCGTCAGAAAGTCCCTAAAGGCGTATGAGGCGTTTTTAGAGGGTGTTTTGGTGGCATTTGGCATTCGGCAGGATATGGATTATGTAGTCATTCTACCGGAAGGAGTTGTGGGTACCCAGAAACCTATGCTAATCTTCTATCATCTGGAGTTGTGATTTAATTTTACGACCTCGATTTCAAAGCCTCGCGTCTTCGGATGCTGGGCTTTCGTGTTTCTGGTCTGCTGAAAAGATAAAACGGTCAAAAATAGGCCGTTCACCTGACCTGTTAATTTTGCTGAACCCCCAAGAGTGGCGTTTTGTTATGAAAATGTTACTGCTGATTTTTGCCGAATAACGCCAGAAATCCCTTTCATAATTTCATTTTACTGTTTTTTTATACAGTAAAAGTTGCTATGATGGACACTCCATCCATCTCCATGTAGCAGGAGTTTTCTATGTATCAAATTGATTATAATAGCTATCGTTCAGTGAAAAGCTTCAACCGTCGGGTTCGTTTTCTGATTATGCACTATACCGCGGTCAATTTTAAAGGCTCAATCGCTGCCCTCACCGGCAATTCGGTCAGCGCGCATTACCTTGTACCCGACCCGTCAGATAAAACCTACATCGATGCCGGGTTTAACGATATGCGGATATTTAACCTGGTGGATGAAAACGACAGGGCCTGGCATGCGGGTGTGAGTGACTGGGCCGAGCGTAGCAACCTCAACGACACCTCCATCGGCATTGAAACGGTTAATTTGGCGACTGAAAACCATGGCGAATTTGTTTTTCCTCCTTTCCACCATCATCAGATAGACGCCATCGTTGAGTTGTCGAAAAGCATTGTGCAACGCTACTCGGATATTACTCCTGTTAACGTTGTCGGACATTCAGACATTGCACAGGGTCGAAAAAGCGATCCGGGCGCGGCTTTCCCTTGGAAAGAGCTTTATGATGCTGGCATCGGTGCGTGGCCGGATGTAGATACCGTTGAGAAATACACGGTTAAGTTCATCTCACAGGGGGTACCTGAGCGTAGCGCCATTATCAATCTACTGAATAAATACGGCTATTCTGTCAAAGCTGCCAATACAGCGAACGGTTTTGAGCAATTAATCAGGGCATTCCAGCTGCATTTCCGCCAAGAAAATTATGATGGCGTTCTGGATACGGAAACTGTGGCGATACTAGCTGCGTTATGTGAAAAGTATAAAAAAATTAAAATGTAACATTTAGTTGGCAATTTAAAAGGCTACTCTCCGGCGCGGCCTTCTTTATTTCCCCTCAATCACACAGCGCCATCCGAAAAATCGGCGGTGAGGCTATGCAATTGGAAAAATTTGTCGTGTATTCAATATGTTGATTGCAGTTGCATATTCGCATGCGATCGATCATCGATTCGCATCTAAGGTCGATCACGTTTTCGCATCGTATCGATCATCCGGGAACCTGACTTTTTTATCGTTTTAGCCTGTTTCTTCTGCGCTTTCCACTACCGGGCTATTTTTCCTTAATGATTATCCCTTAAG
>NZ_JAHWCO010000247.1:0-2874 GCF_020054415.1 Candidatus Symbiopectobacterium sp.
GCTATCACCGGCGCTCAGTGGCTGAAACGGCCATGTTCCGGTTCAAAAGGCTTCTGGGTGGTCATCTAAGTCTGAGAGACTACGATGCTCAGGTGGGTGAAGCCATGGTCATGGTCAAAGCGCTTAACCGGATCACGCTATCAGGAATGCCGAACAGTATTCGCATCACGTAACAATCGACCCGTATGGGGCGCAGTCGTTACAAGTTCTGATTTATTCAACAACGCCTTATTTAATATAAGAAAACGGTTTTTTGAACGCCTAAATAGCTGCTCGGAATAGTGCTTCACTTTCGGCTAACCCTTGCTGGAGAAGGAGTTAGGGTTGTTTTCTCTGCCTGACCCCGCTACGTCTGGCCTGCGATGCGTTTCTCTTCCTCAACATACCGCATGTGAGTAAGTGACAGGTGTAGCGGTATTAGGCGCATCTACTTGGGAATTTCAATGATCCTGAAGCCGCATGAAGGTGATGTATCTAATTAATTGACTTTTTTGAATAAATATAATTTTTAGGTGACTGGCTGCTCTGATCACTACAGTCGTTTCAGCATAGGGTTCCCATGGCAAAGCAAACGTTTAAAATAACCAACTGGTCCATCTACAACAATGCTCTCAGGCAGCGCGGTTCATTGACAGTCTATCTTGATGCACCATTCCCCCTCGAAAGGCGGCTGGGGGGGTGAACTCATGCAATAAATCACCTCCCCGGAGAGTTGAGTCAGTGGTGCTTCGTTCATCATGACGGCAAAGCTGCAGGTGCAGGCTGTTGTTGCTCTACTTTTATCTATAATTGTTTCTTTTTTAAGCCAATAGACATAGCGAATAGCTAATGCAGGTAAAAACCCAAATGCCTGATTCAACGCCGCCATGCATTTTATGCACAGAATTTTTACCTAATGTTTTTATTTTCTTAGAAACGCCCTTACTTTTGACTGCCGCTGAGATTCGGTTGCCTTTCCCTGCGCCACGGCGGCGCGGTGCAAATCGTTGAGGCAGTAACGCCCGAAAGAATCCTGGCGAACAATGGTATTTTCAATGACAACTAATTTAGACATAATAATTTCTCCATAATTAAACGGATATGGTTATCAGAGGGCTAACGGGTAAAATTTTGCAGATTGGCGGTCAGATCGCTTACACTTGGCTTAACACAGGAGGATCATCTATGGGCCAGGTTACATTTGATACATTGCAGGCGTCAGAACAGCTTTAAACTTCTGGTATTTCTAGATAGCAGGCTAGGGCGATTTCGCTCGTCGTACGCAAGTCTCATGAGGTGGCTGATGTTGCTACCAAGGCTGATATCGCAGAGGTGAATCGGAATGTCGCCGATGTGCGCAAAGACCTGTCTGCAGATATTGCCGAAGTGAAGCGCGATATAGCTGACGTTCGCAAAGATATAGCCGATGTCCGCAAGGAACTGTCCGCAGAGATAGCCGATGTCCGTAAGGATATGACTGCTGGCTTCGATAAAATTAATGATAAATTTGAGAAGGTTGGCATGCAGATGACCATCCGGCTTGGGCTAATGGTCGCCGCTGCCGTGAGCATCATTGCTGCCATTCTCAAAATGTGACGGTGCACTATACCCCTTGCGTCATGCTGAACCTGATTGCACGACCGCACGACGACGTGCAGGTACTCATGCCGCCACCTTGGCTAAGTTTCTAATAACCTCAAGTTCTCTTTCAAGCTCAGTCAGAAACTGCCTTAACGCCTCCTGTATTTCAGCAACCAGTTTATCGTCCTGATGAATTCTCAACTGGTAATAGGCAAGGTCTGGCGGTAGCCTGTCGTCATAGCTGGTAAAATCACACCATTTCCTGCCCGTACACATCATTTTGGCTTGCATCTGTAGGAGGTATTGGTTTTTCGGCTTACCGGTCTTGATGGTCTCTAAATGCGGGTCGTGTATTCAATATGTTGATTGCAGTGTGAAATGTCCGGTTTTGGATGTGGAATACAGTGTCTAAAGTTGATGTAATATGCCCGTTTTGTGAACAGACATCTCCTGTGAAAAAACACGGTTATGGCAAAAGTGACCATCAGCGTTACCGTCGTCAGTCATGTAAACACGGATGGCTACAGGGCTTACAACGACGAACTTCCAAAAGTAAAACACATTGTTAGCAAGCTGTATACACAGCGTATTGAGCGTGCACATCTGACATTGCGTAACCGATTGCAACGGCTCAACCGCAAGACGCTCGGATATTCAAAATCATCCGAAATGCACGATAGGATCATCGGTACTTACATCGAACTCGAGTACTACGTTTGATGCTACATCAACTCATTGAATACACGACCGGAAATACACTGTTATGAAATCAGGCAGATACATCGGAGTGATGTCGGGCACCAGTCTGGACGGTGTCGATGTGGTTCTTGCAGCGATTGATGAGCACACGGTCTCGCAGCAGGCGAGCTATTGTCATCCAATGCCGTTGGCATTGAAGCAAGCGATTCTGGACGTGTGTCAGGGGCAGGCGGTAACGCTGTCAACGTTAGGTCAGCTGGATACACGCCTCGGCAAGCTGTTTGCCGAAGCAGTGCTAATGCTGTTGAAACAGACCGAACTCGATGCCAGCGATGTCATGGCGATCGGCTGCCATGGACAAACGGTGTGGCACGAACCGGTCGGTGACGCGCATTGTACGCTGCAACTCGGTGATAACAACCAGATTGCTGCGTTGACTGGTATCACCACGGTGGGCGATTTTCGCCGACGTGAGGCTTTGTTGAATAAATAGATTTTATGCTGGCAGCCCAGCGAAACGACGGATCTTCGCAACGTAAAATCATGCAGTTAGGCCTCATGAGAAAAGTGTACACCTGAGATGACAAGCATTTTCAACCAAAACTGGCATGGAAA
>NZ_JAHWCO010000139.1:0-8003 GCF_020054415.1 Candidatus Symbiopectobacterium sp.
GGCTTTGTTGAATAATAGGTAATCATGCTGTTTTTCCGTGCCAGTTTTGGTTGAAAATGCTTGTCATCTCAGGTGTACACTTTTCTCATGAGGCCTAACTGCATGATTTTACGTTGCGAGGATCCGTCGTTTCGCTGGGCTGCCAGCATAAAATCTATTTATTCAACAAAGCCCATCGCCGTGGCGGTTTTACTGGCAGGATGCAGCACCAGAAAGGAATTGAGTTCAGCCGGGCAGTCGGTCAAGTTTACTGATAAGCAACCCGGCGGCGAATGCCGTCTGGTGGGGCAGGTGACAGGCTCGCAGTCCACTTGGTTAACGGGTCATTATGAGGGTAACGCTCAGCGCGGCGCGGCCAACGATCTGCGTAACAAGGCGGCGGCGCTCGGCGGTAACGTCATATATGGCGCCACCAGTTCCAGCGAAAGCTTGTGGTCGAGCTTTGCACCGCTTGATAGCAAGCTGGTCGGGCAGGTTTATCACTGCCCCTAAGCGACAGGCCTTCACAGGCGGATGCTTGCTGAGCTGCCGTCTGTGAAGAATTTCTGTTAGTTGGGCTTCAGCAACTGCAAATCCAGCAGCGTTTTGCTGGCTTCTCCGCCAATCTCGCGCGTCAAACGCGGTACCAGATAGCCGGAGACCTGCGACAGCAGTTTTTTCATGGTGTCGCGTGCTTCCTCATCGCTCACCAGAAAATGCGCTGCGCCTTGTACTTTGTCCAGCACGTGCAGGTAGTAAGGCAGTACGCCTGCGTTAAACAGCGCGTTGCTCAGCGCCGCAAGCGTCAAGGCGTTATCATTCACGCCGCGCAGCAATACGCTTTGATTCAGCAGCGTAACGCCAGCCTGACGCAAACGTGCCATGCTTTCACTCAGTTCGCTGTCAATTTCGTTGGCATGGTTGATGTGTGTCACCAGCAGTACGCGAAGGCGCGTTTGCGATAAGCGTTGACACAACGCCTCGGTAATTCGCGCCGGGATCACCACCGGCAACCGGCTGTGAATACGCAGGCGCTGCACGTGGGGAAGGGTTTCCAGTTCGGTGATAAGCCAGTCCAACTCATGGTCTTTCGCCATCAGCGGATCGCCCCCGGAGAAAATAATTTCGTCCAGTTCAGGATGCTGGCGAATATAGTCCAGCGCGTGACGCCAGTTGCTCTTGTTGCCCTGATTGTCCTGATAGGGAAAGTGGCGACGGAAGCAATAGCGGCAGTTGACCGCACAGCCGCCTTTGACCAGCAACAAGGCGCGGTTGTGGTATTTATGGAGTAATCCAGGCACCACGCTGTGCTGTTCATCAAGCGGATCGACGCTGAACCCGGGGGTTACCTCGAATTCGTCCTGTGCAGTCAGTACTTGCAGCAATAGCGGATCGAGAGGGTCCCCTTTGCGCATCCGCGCGGCAAAGGACCAAGGTACGCGTAGGGGAAATAGCGTGTGCGCTTGTGCCCCTTTACGTAGCTCAGGGTGGTCATCCAGCGCCAAAAAGTGCAAAAGTTGGAGAGGGTCGGTAATGACATCCGCAAGTTGATGCAACCAATCTTCTCTGGGATGGGGTTTTAGGGTTACAATGTGTGCCATTTTTTGGCTGAGTACCAGTATCAAATAGTAGAGGGCCTTTATGGCGACTTATTTTAGCAACGATTTTCGTTCCGGTCTTAAAATCATGTTTGAAGGCGAGCCTTACGCTGTCGAATCCAGTGAATTCGTTAAGCCAGGTAAAGGGCAGACTTTCGCGCGCGTAAAAATGCGCCGTTTGCTGACCGGCAAACTGATTGAAAAAACCTTCAAATCCACCGACAGCGCCGAAAGTGCTGATGTGGTCGATATGAACCTGACCTACCTGTATAACGACGGTGAGTTCTGGCATTTCATGAACAATGAAACGTTTGAACAACTGGCCGCTGATTCCAAAGCTGTTGGCGATAACGCCAAATGGCTGCTGGATCAGGCTGAATGTATCGTGACGTTGTGGAACGGCCAACCGATTTCGGTAACGCCGCCAAACTTCGTGGAACTGGAGATCGTGGATACCGATCCGGGTCTGAAGGGCGATACAGCAGGGACTGGCGGTAAGCCGGCAACGTTGACCACAGGTGCCGTGGTGAAAGTGCCGTTATTTGTTCAGATTGGCGAAGTGATCAAAGTGGATACGCGTTCTGGCGAATACGTTTCCCGCGTGAAATAAGCACTTCCCTGCCAAAAACACCGTCGGCTTTGCTGGCGGTTTTTTTTTGTCCCACATCTGGTCAACGTGAACGTTTGCTACCCATTCAGCCCCGATCGCTGCTTTATGACAGAGCATGTACCTTCAGATATCAAGGCGTAAGCTTACGAACCGGGAAACACCCGCTCGCACAGAAAATCGACCAGTACGCGTACCTTCGGCGACGGATGTTTGCTCGCGGGCTACAGAACGTGAAAAACGCCTGTGCGCTCCACATAATCGACCAGAATGGGCTGTAATCGGCCATTGGCCAGCGGATCGCAAATAGAGAAGTCCGGCAGATAGGCGATACCCAACCCTTGCAGTGCGAAGCACACGCGCGTCTCTATGTTGTTGCAGATCATCGCGGTGGGCAGTTGCAACGGTGGCTCTCCGGGAGCGAGTCGTAACGCCCACGGTTCCAGCTTGCCGCTGTGGGGAAAGCGATAGTGCAGGCAGCGATATCGCAGCAGGTCAGCAGGCACCTGCGGTGTGCCCTGCCGCGCCAGATAGTCGGGAGACGCGACCAGCAACGAGAGGAAGGCGCCAAGCCGACGAGCGGTGAGGCGCGAGTCGTGTGGCTCACCGGTGCGCACCACCACATCAAAGCCTTCTTCGATCACATTGACGATCTGATCGGTGAAATCGAGATCCAGCTTGATATCTGGATACGTATGCATAAATTCACTGAGTACCGGAAGTACCAGCGAACTGACCAGCGGCAGGCTCACTCGCAGGCGCACTCGCAGGCGCACCCGCGGCGTGCCGTTGGCCTGTAGATCCAACTCGGCGGCTTCGATCTCGGCCAGAATGCTCCGACAGCGCTCCAGAAACAGGGTGCCCTCAGCCGTCAGGGTAATGTTACGCGTGCTGCGATGGAACAGGCGTACGCCCAGTTTTTCTTCCAGACGTGCCACGCTCTTGCCAACGGCCGAGGCTGACACCCCCAGCAACCGCCCCGCTGCCACAAAGCTGCGTGTTTCTGCCACCTGCACGAACACCACAAAGCCGTTAAGGCTGTCCATATCGCCCTCCCATTGCTGACAGTTTATTCCGCATCGCAAGGAACTGTATCCATCTTTTTCTTGAGTCACAAGTTCTCTATCGTCAAGGTATGCCCGATTTAGCAACCGATGACATCAAGGACTTTACCGTGACGACTCCTCTCTCTCCCCTGCGCTCAGGTGCTCCCTCTGCGCATCTCTCCACCCGCATTCAGAATGTTATCCAGCAGGCGTTGGAGACGCATCGTCTGGTGGGTAGCGTTGTCTTAGTGGCGCACCATGGTGCGTTAATTTACCAGCAGGCGGCCGGATGTGCCGATCGTGAACACACACAGCCGATGGCGTTGGACACGATCTTTCGGCTGGCGTCGGTGAGTAAACCCATTGTGTCGACGGCGGCGCTGGTGCTGGTGGCTCAGGGAAAATTCGGTCTGGATGACGACATCTCTCGCTGGCTGCCCGAATTTCAGCCTCGGTTGCCCGATGGATCAGCCACGCCGATCACGGTGCGGCAGTTGCTCAGCCATACCGCTGGACTGGGCTACCGCTTCTTTGAGGCGGACGCGAATAGCCCCTACGTGCAGGCTGGGGTATCAGATGGTATGGATGCGTCCGGCATCACACTGGATGAGAATTTGCGTCGTCTCGCCAGCGTGCCGCTGCTGTATGCGCCGGGCAGCACCTGGGGGTACTCACTGGCGACGGATGTGCTGTGGGCCTTGATTGCGCGTGTTCAGGGCTCGTCACTGGACAAGGCGGTACGTGAACTTGTGACCGGCCCGCTGGGTATGATGGATACCGGCTTCGTCGTTGACGATCCGTTACGTGTGGCGACGGCCTACGTGAATGACACAACGCAACCCCATCAGTTGGCTGAAGGCGAAATCGTTTCTGCCTTTGAGGGGGCGGTCGGTATTACGTATAGCCCGGCGCGAATCTTCGATGCTGAAGCCTTTCCTTCAGGCGGCGCAGGCATGGCGGGTACCGCCAGAGATCTTCTTTACCTGCTCGAAACCCTGCGTCAGGGCGGCGGTGCGCTATTACCCGATGCTCTGATTGAGGAGATGGGTCGCGACCAGACTTGTGGACTGGAACTGCATAATGCGCCGGGGTTCGGTTTTGGTTTGGGATTCTCTGTGTTACGCGATCCCCAGCTTGCGGATTCGCCAGAATCGCCGGGAACCTAGCGTTGGGGCGGTGCTTACGGTCATGCCTGGTTTGTGGATCGCGCGCGCGGGCTGAGCGTCGTGGCGTTTACCAATACGCTGTACGAAGGCATGTCGGGCCGTTTCGTTACCGATCTGCGTGATGCGGTGTACGAGGCGCAGGGGGAAGCACAATGACATCCCGTAAACAGGAGCGCTTGCCGTTAGCTTCACTGCTGGCGTTAGCCACGGCAGCGTTTATCACTATCCTGACAGAAGAACTGCCTGCGGGGCTATTATCGCAAATGGCACAATGCCTTGCGGTGTCCGAAGCCTAGGTGGGTCAGACCGTCACCTTCTATGCCATCGGCTCGCTGGTTGCGGCGATCCCTTTGATGGCGGCCACGCAAGGCATGCGACGGCGTCCACTGCTGTTATCGGCCCTGGCGTGTTTCGCGATTGCCAATACCGTTACGACATTTTCCAGCAGCTATATCCTGACGATGGTGGCTCGCTTTCTTGCGGGAGTCTCAGCCGGGCTATTGTGGGCATTGCTGGCCGGTTATGCAGCACGCATAGTAACGGACCACCAGAAGGGACGCGCTATTGCTATCGCCATGGTCGGCACGCCTTTGGCGCTGTCGCTCGGCGTGCCAGCTGGAACGTTTTTAGGCCATTTGGTGGGCTGGCGGATGTGTTTTGGCATCATGAGCGCATTGGCGTTACTGCTTATGCTGTGGGTGCGCGTTCAGGCTCCCGACTTTGCCGGGCAGTCTGCGGGCAAGCGATTGTCGTTAGGAGCCGTATTTATCATCGCCGGGGTGCGTCCGGTGCTGTTCGTGGTATTGGCGTTTGTGCTGGCGCACAAGATCCTTTACACCTACATTGCCCCGTTCTTGGCGGCGGCGGGCATGGTCGAACGCACGGACGTGATACTGCTGGTGTTTGGCGTCGCCTCGTTGCTGGGGATCGGGATCATCGGCGTACTGATTGATCGGCATTTGCGTGCGTTGACCCTGACCAGCATGCTATTGTTCGGTCTGTCTGTACTGGCGCTTGGTGTTGCGGGTAATATGCCTGTCGTGGTGTATACGGCAGTAGCGGTGTGGGGGCTGGCATTCGGCGGCGCGGCAACGCTGTTTCAAACCGCCATCGCCAAAACCGCCGGAGAGGCGGCCGATGTGGCGCAATCGATGTTGGTGACGGCCTAGAACCTGGCGATTGCTGGCGGCGGTATCATTGGCGGACTGTTGCTGGACAGCATGGGCGTTGCGGCATTCTCTCCGGCACTTTTGGTGCTGCTAACGGCAACGCTGATCGTGGTCTGTGCTGCCCGGCAGCAGGGTTTTTGCGCGATGCCGTGTTGAAATGCCAGTCGGGTCGGCCCCCTCAGCCATTGTTATACCCCTTCGCGCTCTGTGCTACAGGCAGCCACTTTCTTGCGGCGTAGCCACTGTGCAGGTTTCAGTTCGCTGACTAGCCCCACGATAACAATCAGCGCGGCACCCACAATCGCTAAGCAGGGCAAACGGTCACCGGCAAGACGACCGACAATGTCCGCCCAGACCGGTTCGCTGGCGTAGATGACGGTGGCTCGCGTGGGGGACACTGCCTTTTGCGCCCAGTTCATGGTCAGTTGAATCACAATGCTGGCGGCACCAAGGCAGATGCCGCCCAGCAACTATGCCTAGGAGAAGGCGGGCAACGACTCACCGGTTACCGGCATTAACAGCAGGGATAGCAGTCCCGCCGTCAGCAACTGTACAGTAGTCACCCGGCGCACATCGACTTTCCCGGCGAAATGACCGATAAGAATGATTTCGGCCGCAATCGCCAGCGCACTGAGCAGCGTGAACCATTCGCCCTGACTCATACTGAGATGGCACGCATCGGGTCCTGCAAACAGCATCAGGCCGACAAACGCGAAAACAATACCCACCAGACTCATGACGCCGGGGCGTCGCCGTAGCACCAGCCATTGCAGCAGCGGCACCAGAGGAACATACAGCGCGGTAATAAACGCTGATTGGCTGCTGGTGATGGTTTGCAGGCCATAGGTTTGTAAACCGTAGCCCAGCAGGATACTTGCTCCGATAGCAAAGCCCGCATAGCACTCCTGAAGTGGGAGATAAATTAAAATATCAATATATTGATATTAAATAAAATTATATTTATTAATATTTAATATACCCGATTAAGTACCCGCATTAATTTAAGCGTCCTGTACGGCTTTTTTCGAGGATTGCAACCTGCTAATAACGGCACGCATAAATAGCCGTTTCTAATTCCCTCTCGTAGCCTATGCGCTGGTGACGTTCTGCACGTAACACCCGCATCTGCTGATCAATGGGTGCGCCTATTTTTAACTGGTCAACAGCGAACGCGGGTTTTGATACATCGGTGGTTTTGCACGGTACCGGTACAGGGACTTTAACCTCGACATAAACAGGATCCGGGCGCGGCGTTTCACCACAACCCGCCAGCACCAAAATACCCACCAGAATTACGCGCTTCATTTCGAACGCTCCCGCCGTAGCTCATCATCAAACGCCGCTGACGCAACCGCGCATACTTCACCCTGCGTTTGTTCAGACAGAACGGCATTCGCGGCGGCATACTCCGTTTGTGCCGATTTGCGTGCTTCCTCTTGTTTTGCTTTTGCGTTGGCTTCTCGCTGGTCTGCTAAAAGTTTTAATGCCGCCACGCCGTTGTTTTGGGCTGATATCGCCGCCCCCTGCTGGCGCTTCTCCGTTTTGCATGCTGTCAGCAGATTATTGAGGTTATCAATGGTGGGTTGGTAGTGGCGCGCAGCCAGCCAGGTACCCGCGCCGACGATGGACGCCAGAGCTAACAGGAAAACAACAAGTTGCGTAGCAGTGTTCATTTATCCAACCCCCAGCAGGTTAATTCAGATTTCTGCTTGCGCCGTTCCATCTTCCCGTAACAGTTGTTTGAGCGGATATGGCAATCTTTGCCACCGTCCCAAATCCAGCGCTTAATCTCTTTACAGGCACCAATCACATCGCCTGCATTCAATTTGCGGTAGAACGTTGATGTGAAGCAATTAGCGGGGCCGATATTCCAAGGACAAAATGAGGCAATGCCGACTTTCTGAGGCTCGTTGAGCGGCACTCTAACGTTGCGCTCCACCCAATCGAGCGCCTTTTTCTTCTCTATGGCATCAATTTTTGCGCACCGTTCAGCGGTCAGCTTCATGCCCTTCACTACCTGCTTGCCATCTACCCGCGTTACACCACCGCAAATAGTCCATACACCACCACCATCTGGGTAGGTCGTGTATTCAATGAGTTGATGTAGCATCAAACGTGGTACTCGCGTTCGATGTAAGTACCGATAATCCTATCGTGCATTTCGGATGATTTTGAATATCCGAGCGTCTTGCTGCATATTCGCATGCGATCAATCATCGATTCGCATCTAAGGTCGATCACGTTTTCGCATCGTATCGATCATCCGGGACCGGCTTTGTTGAATAAATCAGAACATGTAACGACTGCGCCCCATACGGGTCGATTGTTACGTGATGCGAATACTGTTCGGCATTCCTAATAGCGTGATCCGGTTAAGCGCTTTGACCATGGCCATGGCTTCACCCACCTGAGCATCGTAGTCTCTCAGACTTAGATGA
>NZ_JAHWCO010000309.1:0-2490 GCF_020054415.1 Candidatus Symbiopectobacterium sp.
CACGCCTGTTTTGGATTAAAATGCTGATCGCTCCGGGATGCATCACCACGCTCTGGATTTAACATACTGATTTTACGTCAAGGGAATCCGCAGCCTTTATGGCTACGCAGCATAATATCTATTTATTCAACAAAGCCTCGTGAACATAGAGCTTCACTATTTACCGCCTTACAGTCCGAATCTGAACGCGATAGAACGCCTGTGGAAAGTGATGAATGAGCATGCACGGAATAATCGCTATTTTGAGAACACCCGCGATTTTCGGGATGCAATATTCAATTTTTTCACCAATACGCTACCAGAAATAGCGGACTCTCTGACGTCCAGAATTCACGATCGTTTTCAGGTGCTCAAACCTGCATCTTGAGGTTTATTGGGTATAATCACCTTTGATGGCACGCTCAGCTCTTGGTGGACCAAGATAGTGATTGGCATCCTGCTGTTTGCCTTTATCGCCTTGCAGAAAGGGCTTAGTGCATTTTGGGTCGCTAAACGTGCCTGACGGCGCTACGCGGCTCACAACACATCGGCAATAGGGGTTTTAAGCAGTTGACGGATTAACGCCTGCTGGTCGCTGTTTTGCAGCCAAACGGCATACAGCGGGCGGATCACCGGTGGCGTATTTTGCTGTATGTAAAGCAATGGGTACGTTTTTTCCCAATGGCGCGGCAGAAAGGCACAACCGCCGATGGTCAGCAGCAGCTGGCGCGTCAGGTGTGCTGAGGTGGTGGTCAGGATAGTAAGCTGTTCGTTACTCAATATCCGCCCTTCATGTTGATGAAAATCCGCGCCCCATTCCAGTTTGATAAAAGGTCGTTCGGTCTGCTCCTCATCCTGTGTGGCGAACAACGCCAGAGAGAAGTTTCCTAACAAATGGCTGGTTAACTCTTCCATTTTGGGCTGCTCGGTGGTGATCAGCAGGTCCAAACGACGCTCGTGCAACTGTTGCACCAGAGAGTGACGTTGTGCGATGCGCGCTTCAAGCTGAAGCAGCGGGCGCTGCTGATATAACGTTTGTAGCCAGGGTGTCAGGTAGGCTTCCCACAGCGATGCCATCGCACCAATCGACAGCAACTGGTGCTGCTGCGAACGCGCGACCTCTTTTTTAGCCAGTTGCCAGGTGCCCATCAGACTCTCTGCGTAGGGCAACAACCGCTCGCCCGCCGGTGTCAGGCGAATATTATTGCGATGGCGAGTGAACAAATTTTCACCAAGTTGATTTTCTAATTGGCGAATACGAAAGCTGACCGCCGATTGGGTCAGATAGAGCGATTCTGCGGCGCGCCCAAAATGCCGGGTTCTGCTGACTTCCAGGAAGGTTTTCAGTAATTCGGTATCCACGCCTATCTCCAAAAAAAATTTGTCGTGATGATTTAAATGTTTTGTTTTACAGAATGTCAAGCCTATCTAATACTCCGCGCCATAAACAGCACGACCATAAAAGAATTAGGAGCGTGTAAGATGGCGGAAAGCTTCTCTACAACGAATCGTTTTTTTGATAATAAATCATATCCACGCGGCTTCTCTCGTCACGGTGACTTCACCATCAAAGAAGCCCAGATGCTGGAGCGTTATGGCTATGCGCTGAATGAGCTTGACTTGGGTAAACGCCAACCGGTGACCGAGGAAGAGATTCAATTCGTCGCTATGTGCCGCGGTGAACGTGATGCATCCACCGACATGGAAAAAACTTGGGCCAAATATGTTGCACGTATTCGTCGCCCGAAGCGTTTCCACACGCTGTCCGGCGGTAAGCCGCAGATGGATGCGGTGGAAGAATACACGGATAGCGACGATTAAGTTTTTCACTCGCGGGGCCAATGGCCCCGTTTTTTATGTCAGTGCGTTACCCTAAATCGTGGTGTAAGCGGCTCAGTAACCTGTCCATGCAGCGATAACTGATCGCCTCCGCCAAATGGTCGCGCTGGATATCGGGCTGCTGCGCCAGATCGGCGATGGTCCTTGCTACCTTCAAAATGCGGTGCTAGGTACGCACAGACAGCCCCAGTTTGGTCATTAACGCCTCCAGCCAGATGGCATCCTCTTCGAGCAAGCGGCAGTGAATATCCATTTCTGGCGGTGTCAGGCGCGCATTGATTTTCCCCGCTCGTGCAAGTTGCCTCTCTCGTGCCGTCAATACGCGTGCTCGAACGTCGGCGCTGCGCTCTCCATGTCGTCCCTGTTTGTGCAGCGTTCCGGGAGGCAGTAGCGGAACTTCAATCGACAGATCGAATCGGTCGATAAATGGCCCGGAGAGTTTTCCCAGATAGCGCAGGATCTTCTGTACCGGCAAGCGGTTATGGATACCTTGATAGGCTTTGTTGAATAAATCAGAACTTGTAACGACTGTGCCCCATACGGGTCGATTGTTACGTGATGCGAATACTGTTCGGCATTCCTAATAGCGTGATCCGGTTAAGCGCTTTGACCATGGCCATGGCTTCACCCACCTGAGCATCGTAGTCTCTCAGACTTAGATGACCACCCAGA
>NZ_JAHWCO010000038.1:0-1367 GCF_020054415.1 Candidatus Symbiopectobacterium sp.
CTCAGGTGGGTGAAGCCATGGCCATGGTCAAAGCGCTTAACCGGATCACGCTATTAGGAATGCCGAACAATATTCGCATCACGTAACAATCGACCCGTATGGGGCGCAGTCGTTACAAGTTCTGATTTATTCAACAAAGCCACAACTGTGGTGATCTGCTCCGATGATTACCCAAAAGTTCTATTTATTCAACAAAGCCTGTATTAGGTTGATTACCGGATCGTCTGCTGATTCGTTACACCATACCATTCAGTGGATTATAAACGCTTCTGGCATTTTTAAGGTATGATGTAAAGTGAAAGTAGAAGGGATGCTGACAATTGTTATTAGTATAATATTGATGTTCGTCTGTTATACGGATATTCGTTGCCGGAAAATTACCAATGCGACGACATTGCTCATTTTTTCTCTCTCACTTTTATTAGCCTTTCATCATCCTGAGGATCTCTCTTTAATAGTGCTGTTGCTATTGTTTTGTCTTGGTTTTGTTTTATCTATAGTCGGCGTAATCGGTGCAGGCGATGTTAAACTGGTCTGTGCATTATCAACGGGGCTTTCAACGACAGAGATAGGTAATTTTTTATTTTTTATGGGAATGGCTGGGATCCCACTCACGTTGCTTACGTGTTTATATTATAGACTGTTCTCAATAAATAACGTCATCACTATACCCTATGGTATTGCTATTTGCTCTGGCTATTGGCTGTTGTGGGCTGTGTAAGTAAAAGGAATAAAGAATTGAACAACAAAACAAATCATTCGATTTCATGGTATCGTTCTAGTAGCGGAAGTTCTGCGCTTGAGTTTTCTTTACTCTTTATCCCCTTTGTTATGGCATTTCTTTTTCTCGCAGAGCTGTGTCGGGTGGTTTATATTTCATCTGCCTTGGATTTGATTCTGGCTGAATCCAGCTATCGTACATCGCTTCGTCAGCCTGACAGTGATTATCACGCTTATTTTACGAAAGCCTTGAAAAAGCGTTTAGGTGTATGGCCATTATTTAGCAGAAATATAGAGGTTCACGTCTCTGCGCGTTATTGTGATGATGTCACTGCGTTAATTGAGAATGTCAAATATTGCTCATCGATTCATGCAACTGGAAAACCGTTGGCACTGTATCACGTGAATATTAATTACCAGCCTCTCTTCTTTCTATTTCCGACAGTGATGGTTGAACAGCAATGGAAGAGAAAGGTTGCTTTTGTTCAGGAATTTCAGCGAGGAGAAGGCTTTGTTGAATAATAGGTAATCATGCTGTTTTTCCATGCCAGTTTTGGTTGAAAATGCTTGTCATCTCAGGTGTACACTTTTCTCATGAGGCCTAACTGCATGATTTTACGTTGCGAGGATCTGTCGTTTCACTGGGC
>NZ_JAHWCO010000261.1:0-5233 GCF_020054415.1 Candidatus Symbiopectobacterium sp.
AGCCCAGCGAAACGACGGATCCTCGCAACGTAAAATCATGCAGTTAGGCCTCATGAGAAAAGTGTACACCTGAGATGACAAGCATTTTCAACCAAAACTGGCACGGAAAAACAGCATGATTACCTATTATTCAACAAAGCCACGGCGATGCACAATAAAGCACGTTTCTGCATACGTCCCTCCATGTTGATGACAAAAGGGGGGATATCCTCCTATCGGCGTCCACGACTCAGGCGCACCAGTTTTTAAAGCGGTTAATCAAACCGTTGGTCGAACTGTCGTGGCTGCTCACCGGCTGGTCATTTTCCAATTCCGGCAAAATGCGGTTGGCCAGTTGTTTGCCCAACTCAACACCCCACTGATCGAAAGTATAGATGTTGAGAATCGCACCCTGGGTGAAGATCTTGTGTTCATACAGCGCGATAAGCGAGCCTAGGCTGTAAGGCGTTATTTCGCGCAACAGGATGGAGTTGGTTGGACGATTGCCCTCAAACACTTTGAACGGTGCAACATGCTCAACCTGCTGCGCCGTTTTTCCCTGCGCGGCAAACTCTGCTTCCACCACCTCACGGGATTTACCAAATGCCAGCGCTTCAGTCTGGGCAAAGAAGTTAGAGAGCAGCTTACCGTGGTGATCGCACAACGGGTTGTGACTCACCGCCGGTGCGATGAAATCACACGGCACCAGTTTTGTCCCTTGGTGAATCAACTGATAAAACGCATGCTGCCCGTTAGTACCCGGCTCGCCCCAGATAATCGGCCCGGTTTGGTAGGTCACTGGATTACCGTCGCGGTCGACATACTTACCGTTGGACTCCATGTTGCCCTGCTGGAAGTAGGCCACAAAACGGTGCATGTACTGATCGTAAGGCAGGATCGCTTCAGTTTCCGCGCCAAAGAAATTGTTGTACCAGATCCCGATCAGCGCCAACATCACTGGCAGGTTTTTCTCGATAGGCGTGGTGGCAAAGTGCTGATCCATGGCGTGCGCGCCGCTCAGCAACTGCTCAAAGCTGTCAAAACCGATAGAGAGGATAATCGACAAGCCGATGGCAGACCACAGAGAGTAGCGACCGCCGACCCAATCCCAAAATTCAAACATATTGGCGGTATCAATACCGAATGCTCTGACCGCGCTGGCATTGGTGGAGAGCGCGGCGAAATGCTTGGCAACATGCTGCTCATCCTGCGCGGTTTTCAGGAACCAGTCGCGCGCCGAATGGGCGTTGGTCATGGTTTCCTGCGTGGTGAAGGTTTTTGAGGCAACCAGCACCAGCGTGGTTTCCGGGTTCAGCGTTTTCAGGGTTTCAGCGATGTGTGTGCCATCAACGTTGGACACGAAGTGCATGTTAAGATGGTTCTTAAACGGCCGCAGCGCTTCCGTCACCATGAAGGGGCCGAGATCCGAACCACCGATGCCGATATTCACCACATCGGTAATCGCCTTGTCGGTATAGCCTTTCCAGCTACCGCTGATGATACGCTCGCTAAAGCCTTTCATCTTCTGCAATACCGCATTGACCTCTGGCATCACATCTTTGCCATCCACCACAATGGGCGTATTGCTACGGTTACGCAGCGCAACGTGCAGTACCGCGCGATCTTCGGTGCGGTTAATTTTCTCACCAGAGAACATCGAGGCAATGGCCTCGCTCAACTGCGTTTCGCGCGCCAGACTGAACAACTTATCCAGCGTTTCCTGGGTAATACGGTTCTTGGAGTAGTCCACCAGCATCAGGTCATCAAACGTGGCGGAAAAGCGTGAGAAACGATCCGGGTCCTGAGCAAACAGTTCGCTGATTTGCACCTGTTCCATCGTGGAAAAATGCTGTCGCAGAGCGCGCCATGCGGCAGTTTGGCTGGGATTGATATTTTTCATAACAACACTCTTGTCTCCGATAATAAAATCGCTAAGGCTGAATCGATTGTATCCCTTATACCACCAGTTGCGATCCCTTTTCTTGCAATTACGCATTTCCCTGCGGTTACCGGTTGACAGCCGCAAGATAACCCGTTATTTGTAAGCGCGAACTTATGCATCCACGCCGAAGGCGGTTGCATAAGCCAGAAGAGGAGCGCCGCCCAGGTAATTTATCCGAGGATCCGTAAATCCAGTGACGATAAACCAGGGGGAGCGGTGCCGAGATGATGTGCAATACGGGAATGCCATCATCGACTACAGGGGCTGAATCCTCTGGGTTGTCACCAGCAACGTGCAGGCTATCAATGTAAACTGCACGTTCAGCAAGGTGGAGCGCTTCTGGGTGTACCGTAGTGACGCTTACTTATCTACGCCTGCTCCCTGCTTACCGCTCTTTCCTTGTGCCAAGGCTGATTTTATGGACAGCTGATGTGCGACAACTGTTATCGCCACAGCGCCCCTGACACGATGTGTTTTTTATTTATGTCTACAACTACTTCTCTGAGAATCGCTAAATTTGGCGGCAACAGCGTGGCTGATTTCGACGCGATGAACCGCAGTGCGGATATTGTGCTGGCCGATCCTGCGGTGCGCGTTGTCGTGCTTTCCGCCTCTGCCGGCATCACTAACCTGCTGGTTGCCTTAGCGGAAGGTGTGGCGCAAGAACAGCGCGATGTACATTTGGAAAAAATTCGTCATATCCAACATGCCATCATTCATCGTCTGAGCCATCCGCAGGTGATCCGTGAAGAGATCGATAGCATGCTGGAAAACGTGGCGCGCCTGTCTGAAGCCGCTGCGCTCGCCACCTCTAACGCCTTGACCGATGAGTTGGTCAGCCACGGAGAATTGATGTCAACGCTGCTGTTCGTTGAGATCCTGCGCGAACGCCACATCAGCGCCGAGTGGTTCGATGTGCGCAACATCATGCGTACCAACGATCGCTTTGGTCGCGCAGAGCCGGATTGCGACACACTGGGTGCATTGATGCGCAGCCAGTTGCAGCCACGTCTGGCAGAAAGCCTGATCATTACTCAAGGGTTTATCGGCAGTGAAGCCAAAGGGCGCACCACGACGCTGGGCCGCGGCGGCAGCGATTATACCGCCGCTCTGCTGGGTGAAGCGTTGAACGTCGACCGCATCGATATCTGGACCGATGTCCCCGGTATCTACACCACCGATCCTCGCGTGGTGCCCACGGCACACCGTATCGACCAGATCACCTTTGAAGAAGCGGCGGAAATGGCGACATTTGGTGCCAAGGTGTTGCATCCCGCTACCCTGTTGCCTGCCGTACGCAGCGATATTCCGGTGTTCGTTGGCTCCAGCAAGGATCCCTCTGCTGGCGGCACGCTGGTGTGCAACAAGACAGAAAACCCGCCACTATTCCGTGCGCTGGCATTGCGCCGTAAACAAACGCTGCTCACCTTGCATAGCCTTAATATGCTGCACGCACGCGGCTTTCTGGCAGAAGTGTTCAGCATCCTGGTACGCCACAATATTTCGGTGGATCTGATAACCACTTCGGAAGTGAACGTTGCTCTGACGTTGGACACCACTGGCTCCACTTCTGTGGGTGATGGCCTGCTCTCCAGCGCCATGCTGACCGAGCTCTCTTCCCTGTGTCGCGTCGAGGTGGAAGAGAACCTGTCGCTGGTCGCGCTGATCGGCAATCAGCTTTCTCAGGCGTGTGGCGTCGGCAAAGAGGTGTTTGGCGTGCTGGAGCCGTTTAACATTCGCCTGATTTGCTACGGTGCCAGCAGCCATAACCTGTGTTTCCTGGTGTCAGGCAACGACGCAGAGCGTGTGGTTCAGACGCTACACCACAGCTTGTTTGAATAACGCCCTGCCATTGCACCCAAAAAAACCGGCCCTTGGGTCGGTTTTTTTTATCTGGACCCTCATAGTGATAAGGATAGATATTCTATGCTCGCCATGTTGACTCGACTGTTTCCGTTATGGGCCGTTTTGCTCTCTGTTGCCGGCTATGCTTCACCAGACACCTTTACCGGCATCAGCCCCCATATCAGCACGCTGTTGATGCTCATCATGTTCGCCATGGGCGTGACCTTGCATATCGGGGATTTTAAGCGGGTGCTCACGCGCCCGGCCCCGGTTGCCGCCGGGATATTCCTGCACTATCTGGTGATGCCACTCGCCGCCTGGGTGTTGGCGCGCACGTTTAACATGCCACCTGACCTCTCGGCAGGCATGGTGCTGGTGGGCAGCGTTGCCAGCGGCACGGCGTCAAACGTGATGATCTACCTGTCTAAAGGCGATGTCGCCCTGTCAGTCACCATTTCGTCCATCTCGACGCCGGTTGGCGTGTTTGCCACGCCGCTGCTGACCCGGCTGTATGTTGATGCCGCCATCAGCGTGGACGTGATGGGCATGTTGCTCAGTATCCTGAAGATCGTGGTGATCCCGATCAGCGCAGGTTTGATTGTCCACCACCTGTTCAGCGGCGTGGTAAAACGCATCGAGCCCTCTCTGCCAATGCTTTCGATGGTATTTATTCTGGCAATTATCAGCGCCGTGGTCGCAGGCAGCCAGAGCAATATCGCGTCCGTCGGTTTTATGGTTATTATTGCCGTCATCCTGCACAACGGTATCGGCCTGCTGGGTGGTTATTGGGGCGTCCGACTGTTCGGCTTTGACGAGTCTACCTGCCGCACATTGTATATCGAAGTCGGCATGCAGAACTCCGGCCTTGCCGCCACGCTGGGCAAGATGTACTTCTCGCCGCTCGCCGCTCTGCCCGGCGCGCTCTTCTCCGTATGGCACAACCTTTCCGGCTCCCTGCTGGCAGGCTACTGGTCAGGAAAATCGTTGGATAAAGAGAAGCCGTAACCTGTCCACCCGCGCGCGAAAGCGCGTGGGTGGGTATGTTAAATAAAAAAAATCATTTGCACGCTGGTTAACGAGACCCTATTCAGGCATTTCGCGCTTTTTTTACTCGCCCCGCACGGCATCTGCTTTTGTCATATTTTGTCACACTTAAAATGTGACTCACTTCACGTAATTATTTAACTAACAATATTTATATACCCGTTATCATTGAAGATGCTTGATTTTACGCGGTAAGAAGATCATGCTCACACACACTATGAAGATATTTATTACCGACAGGCAAAAAGCCGAACTCGAACACCTTCATGACACCAGTCGTGGTAAGCGTGTTTGTGATCGCATCAAAGCCGTCCTGCTGGCCTCCGAAGGCTGGAGCTCTGCGATGATTGCGCAAGCTCTGCGTCTGCACGAAACGACGGTAAACCAACATATCAACGATTACGTCAACACTCGCAAACTTAA
>NZ_JAHWCO010000388.1:0-1082 GCF_020054415.1 Candidatus Symbiopectobacterium sp.
AGCTGTATACACAGCGTATTGAGCGTGCACATCTGACACTGCGTAACCGATTGCAACGGCTCAATCGCAAGACGCTCGGATATTCAAAATCATCCGAAATGCACGATAGGATCATCGGTACTTACATCGAACGCGAGTACTGCGTTTGATGCTACATCAACTCATTGAATACACGACCCATCTCGTGCTCCTGTTGGCTATCTGGCTTTGGCAAAGATTCCAGTTGCAGTCAACCAGGGATACATCGCAATGAAATGCGAGAAACAGCTTTCTCCTGAGTACGTCCTGCAGTGGTGCGAGTCTCGAATGGATGAGATCAAGAGCCGGGCCAGCGGTACAACCATTGCAGAAATCAGCAAGAAAAATTTCAATGCTATTCCTGTAGTAGTTCCCCAGCACAGCCTAATTCTTGCTTACACGAAGCAAGCTAAAAGTATCTATGACAAGACTGAAATGCTCGCGAAGGAATCCAGGGTTCTAGCAGATCTACGCGATACACTACTACCTCAGCTTCTTTCTGGTTCCGTCAAACTCGAAGGTTTGGAGGCTTGAGTGGCTTTGTTGAATAAATATATATTATGCTGCGTAGCCATAAAGGCTGCGGATTCCCTTGACGTAAAATCAGTATGTTAAATCCAGAGCGTGGTGATGCATCCCGGAGCGATCAGCATTTTAATCCAAAACAGGCTCGTCATAACAGCATTATTCCCTATTATTCAACAAAGCCACTGTAATCAACATATTGAATACACGACCAAAAAACGCATAAAAGCAACGAATGTGTCCTCAAGTTACACCATGAAATAGCAGCAAAAAAATTGAGAAATTAACGTTAGCGGAATGCAAAGACATAGTAGACAAATTTCTGCCTGTGATTTGTTATAAACATACTCAGGGATTAAAACGGTTGAGTGAATATTTAGAAGCAAAACCAGAAAGCATATACCCAATAAACCTCAAGATGCAGGTTTGAGCACCTGAAAACGATCGTGAATTCTGGACGTCAGCGAGTCCGCTATTTCTGGTAGCGTATTGGTGAAAAAATTAAATATTGCATCCCGAAAATCGCGGGTGTTTTCAAA
>NZ_JAHWCO010000113.1:0-2551 GCF_020054415.1 Candidatus Symbiopectobacterium sp.
GTAAAATGTATCGCGTGACACGCCCATGATCTTGCAGGCTTTTGATACGTTACCGAGTTCTTCGGCGAGATTGAGCAGGCCGGCTTTGTGTTTGATAATGGGATTGTTAGTATGAAGCATGAGAGTTACCTCGCGTTTTGCTTAAGGATTAGACACCCATATCAAAACCGGTAACTCTCAACCTTCCAAGGTCCAGTGTCAGATCTAGTCGCGACTAATACACATCATCAGCCGCTGGATTCCCCATCAGCAGGTTTTCCAGCAGGGTCCCGCTAAACAGATAATTGTCCTGAAACACTTGCTAAATCATGCTCATGTGTTGCACGAACGGGAAGTCTTTTACATTAACCCCCCCAATAGCAATTCCTCCGCTATCCGGAGCGAAAAAACGGGCAATCAATTTGGTCAAGGTGGTTTTCCCTGAGCCGGATGACCCCACCACGGCTGTCATGCTATTGGCCGGCAGCGTCGCAGAAACATTTTGCAGCACCCGAACGCCGCGCTGGTAACCGAATGTCACGTCGCGCAACTCGATGCCGTAGTGTTGTGGTAGAGGCACAGGATCTGTCGGTGCCGGTAACAACATCTGTGACAACACGTTTTCTGCCGCCTCCATTTGGGCTGACGCCATACGGATGCCCGAGCTATAGGAGGCCACTTCAGTGAGGGGGTCGATAACCCGACTCACCAGCACCAGTAAGGCAAACAGCGTGGTTTGCTGCGCTGCATCTCCTTCCATCACCACCAGCCAGGTAATTCCCGCCATCAGCGCCATCAAGGCCAATTGCCCTAACTAGGTGTTCAGCAGCAGTGGCGGCAACACCAGCCACTGTTGACGTCGTGCGGCCCGGCTTTGCGCCACAAGTGCCTGATCAAATTGCCGATACCCCTGCGCGGTTTTGCCATAGGTGCGTAACACCGGCTGGCTTTGCGCGAACTCCACCATGCGTTCGCACGCCTGTGCATTGGCAGTCTGAACGGCCCGGTCGGCGGTACGCCCCAGTCGTCCCGCACACCAATACACTAATCCCAGCATGGGAAATAGAAACTCCGCGCACAGTACTACGCGCCAGTCGAAAAAATGGTTGCCACCACCACCACGGGCGTGATCATCGCCCGTAACAAGGGGGTTAATGGTGGGCAGGCAACCCTAGGATCTCCATCACGCCCTGACTGAGCAACAGGCCCAAGCGACTGGTATTGGCGCGCACGAACCAGCCGAGCGGAAGTGTGACCACGTGATCGCCAATACGGCGACGCAGTTGATTCATCAGCGTTGCTGCCACCTGAAATCCACTGTGTGCAGCGCGATAATGCAAATAGCCGGTCAGCACCACGCCTACGCCTACGCCTACGCCTAACGGTAGCATCCACAGTAACGCATCATCCACACGGAGATCCAGCAGGGCGCGAATTATGGGCATCACCAGCACAAATGTCAGCCCCTGCATCAGACAATAGCTGCACACCCACAGCAAATAATGACGCAGCAGCAGCGCGTGAGATTTCCCCATCAGTCTGGTCAGGCGCATCAACAGCATATCGCCTCCTGTTGCCCTTGTTGTGCCGCCCACAGCCGCGCATATTCACCGCCACCGGCCAGCAAATCAGCATGGTTCCCTTGCGTGTCAATGCGGCCATGCGACAGCACTAAAATGTTGTCTGCGTGCGTGATGGTCTCCATGCGGTGGGCAATCACCAGCACAGCGGGTTGTAGCAAGAGTGCTCGGGCAATGCTGACCCGCTGTGCCTCACTGCCAGACAGTGTGGTATCATCGCCGTATACCGATTGATAACCGCGCGGCAAACACAGTATGCGTTCGTGAATATGCGCCGCCTTGGCGGCCGCAGTAACCTGCTTTTCACTGGCCTGCGGATCGCCCAGCGCGATGTTGTCATACACGCTCATGCGTAACAGTTGGGTATCCTGAAACACAGTACCGATCTGGCGGTACAAATGTCGGCTGTCAATCTTGCTCAACTCAATACCCCCCTAACGTGATTTGGCCACGATCGGGGACATCAAAGCGCAACAATAAGCGCGCCAAGGTTGATTTACCAGCGCCAGAGGCACCGACCAGCGCGGTTACCGTACCTGGAGAGAGCGTCAGCGAGATGTTGTGTAACAAAGGTGAGCGGGGCTGATAACCAAAATCAATCTGATCAAACACCACTTCGTTATTCTGTATCGGTTCCGGTTGCAGCGGGATCGTCAGCAACATGGCAAGCCGCCTTAACGCGGCTTTCGCCATGCGCAAAGATTGTGCACTGTGGCTCAGCGTGGTGACGGGCACAGAGATCCCAAGCGCAATCATCAGAAATGGTAACAGTTCTGTGTCGTGTATTCAATATGTTGATTGCAGTGTGAAATGTCCGGTTTTGGATGTGGAATACAGTGGCTAAAGCTGATGTAAGATGCCCGTTTTGTGAACAGACATCTCCTGTGAAAAAACACGGTTATGGCAAAAGTTTCCATCAGCGTTACCGTCGTCAGTCATGCAAACACGGATGGCTACAGGGCTTACAACGACGAACTTCCAAAAGTAAAACA
>NZ_JAHWCO010000014.1:0-1290 GCF_020054415.1 Candidatus Symbiopectobacterium sp.
AACCATTGCCTATCTGACGGAAGAAAATAAGTGGCTTAAAAAGCAGGTGAAAAATTAACGGGTATCTATGACTGAAACACTTTCAGCATTCCCATCATCCGCTTATCGCCGCAATCTCCCCCCCCATACTCAATAACGCCATCGGACGGTGGTTTTTTTACGCCTGAATCCAAGGAATTTTAAATGAAAAAATTCGAACTCACTGCCGAAGTGAAAGAGTTTTTCGGCATCAAATTGTTTCGCATTAAAGCGCTTGTCGCCTTCGGTAATGTTCGTGCTGGCGAATTAGGCGGCTGGGTAGAAAAAGAATCGAATCTGGCTCAGGACGGCAATGCGTGGGTGTTCGACGATGCGCTGGTGTCCGGCGATGCGCGGGTGTACGGCAATGCGCTGGTGTCCGGCAATGCGCGGGTGTACGACGATGCACTGCTGTACGGCGATGCGTGGGTGTCCGGCAATGCTCGGGTGTACGGCGATGCGCTGGTGTCCGGCGATGCGCGGGTGTACGGCGATGCGCTGGTGTACGGCAAAGCGTGGGTGTCCGGCAATGCGCGGGTGTCCTGCAATGCGCGGGTGTCCGGCAATGCGCTGGTGTACGGCAATGCGCGGGTGTACGTCAAAGTGTGGGTGTACGGCAATGCGCGGGTGTCCGGCAATGCGCTGGTGTACGGCAATGCGCGGGTGTACGACGATGCGCGGGTGTACGGCAAAGTGTGGGTGTCCGGCAATGCGCGGGTGTCCGGCGATGCGCGGGTGTCCGGCAATGCGCGGGTGCACGGCAATGCGCGGGTGTACGGCGATGCGCTGGTGTACGGCAATGCGTGGGTGTCCGGCAATGCGCGGGTGTACGGCAATGCGCTGGTGTACGACGATGCGCGGGTGTACGGCAATGCGCGGGTGTCCTGCAATGCGCGGGTGTCCGGCGATGCGCTGGTGTACGACGATGCGCGGGTGTCCGGCGATGCGGACTGGATCACCATATCCCCCATTGGCTCAGAAAACGGAGTACTAACCGCATTCAGGAAGAAAGACGGCAGTGTCATTGTTAGGCGCGGGTGCTTCTCTGGAACTATTGAAGAATTCGAATCGGCAGTTAATAAGCTCCATTGCGACAATAAGCACGGTGAAATTTATCATCATGTCATTTCATTGCTGAAATTACGGTTTAACCTGTCATAAAGAGATGAATATTTAACCCTCGCCGGGCTTTGTTGAATAAATAGATTTTATGCTGGCAGCCCAGCGAAACGACGGATCCTCGCAACGTAAAATCATGCAGTTAGGCCTCAT
>NZ_JAHWCO010000071.1:0-8199 GCF_020054415.1 Candidatus Symbiopectobacterium sp.
ACATATCGCTCATGTAAATCACGCCATGGAGCACCTGAGCACAGAATCCAGAACATACCATTGATGATTTTACGATGTTCTGCCCATGGACGTCCGGCACGTGGTATTGCTGGTTCAGCAGGCAGTAAAGACTGGATGATTATCCATGCTTCATCGGGAAGGTCGTAGCGAGCCATAGTTCAATATACTGTTGAAACATACGGTTACTATAACTCAGGCAATTAAGGGACACAGCCTAAGATTCAAGTCTATCGCCAATACCTGACTTTTCATCCCATTCAATGAGGGTATATGAACAAATTCGTCGCGCTACTCCTTTCGATGGCAGCAGCCTTGTCGGGCTGTACCCCTCCCGTAAACACACAGCAGTCAAACAGGCATATCTACATTGTTCACGGATACGATTCACGGATACGACGCTTCACCGTCAGAGCATTGGTTCGCGTGGCTGAAAAGCGAGATGGAGAAAACGAGAGCAAGGGTGTCGATCATTGATTTACCCACCCCTGACGATCCTCAACCTCAGGCGTGGCAACGGGCCCTCGAAACACAGGTGACATCGCTGGATAGCAACACCTATTTTGTCGCGCACAGTCTTGGCAGCATTACGCTGTTGAGATTTCTTGAAAAACACCCGTGCAACGCGCCTATCGGCGGCTATATTCTGGTTTCCGGTTTCAATGAGCGTCTGCCGACGCTTCCGCAGCTCGACCGCTTCATAAAACCGGATATTGATTATGGCAAACTGGTGCAGAGGGCAAGCAGCAGCGTTATCATCGCTGCACCTGATGATAGCGTGGTTCGTTACCGATTCATTCAGGCGTTGGCGAAATCCCTCGATTCCCGGTTCATTACGGTTGAGCAGGGTAACCACTTTCTGGCAAGTGATGGATTTACCGAATTCCCTCTGGTGCTGGCTGAGCTACAGAAGGCCATAGCCGCATCAGGGCGGTGAGCCGCTGGCGTCAGCCGAGCAGCAGAATCAGGATACGCTCGGCACAATGCCTGTGTGCTACGACAAATGCGCCTGCGCAGCCCGCCATACATTGGCGATTTCATCGAGCAATTCCAACCACTCCGGCTCCAGTTCCAGCACGTCCGTTCCCTTACGCAGTGCGGTTTCCAGCGTGTAACATAGTTGCTTCAAGCGTGGCACACCGATGTAGCCGCAACTGCCGTGCAGTTTATGAATCAGAGGCAGTGTGTCTGCCACGGGGTGGCCCGCCAACAGCGCTTCGATGTGTTGCTGCACGTCGGGCAGGGAATCCAGCAGCATTTGCAGCAGATCGCGCGCCAGATCGGGATGACGGGTTGCCAGCGACCAGTCGAGCGAGAGCTGGCTGTCATCATGTTCAGCCAGAAATTGCGCCATGCTGCCGTTCTCGCTCTCAATCGGTATACTAGGTTGTTGGGTATAACGCGTCAATACCGACGCCAGCATCTGCTCATCAATCGGTTTAGCAAGATAACCATCCATTCCCGCTTGCAACAATGATTTGCGCTCGTCACTCAGCGAATGGGCGCTGACCGCAATAATCGGCGTAGTAGCGTGGCGGGAAAGCTGGCGGATGTGTCCGCTGGCGCGAATGCCATCCATGCCGGGCATTTGGATATCCATCAGGATGACGTCGATATCCTGCATTGCCGCCTGTGCGATAGCCTCTTCACCGCTGTCGCACAGCAGGGTGTTTTCCACCTGCTCTTCCAGCAGCGTACCGATCAGTTTCAGGTTAGCCGGATTGTCATCCACCGCCATCACACACAGCGGCAAGCGCTGTATGGGCAGCGTTGCTGGTTGCGTTGCTGGCAGCAACGATAGCTGCTGGATCAACAGACCTTCCTGTATTAAGGGCAACAGGCGTACCGAGGAAAGGGGTTTACTCAGACAGGCGTGGATACCGAAGGATTTCAACTGTTCAGCATCCATTTGCGCCAGACTGTGCAAGGCCAAAATAACACAAGCTGCTTTGCGGCTCATGTCGCGCAACTGTGAGGTGTAATCCAGCAAGTTATTACGACGCCGAACGGGAACGCCGAGCAGCAAAATATCGAAATGTTGCGGCGGTAACTGTTCAAGGGTCGCGCTAAAGTGCACCTGCAACGGCGTTTGCCCCAGAATATCTAACCCGGCTTGCGCGGCGGAGGCGTTTGCTTCCACATAGGCAATGCTGTGTCCTTGCAGTACGGAGAGATTGTTCTCTGCCATGCTGCCGTGCGGATCGCAGGTTAACGTAATGTGGAACCAAAAGGTGGAGCCTTGGTTTACCGCGCTTTGGAAGCGAATATCGCCGCCCATCTCTTTCACCAGTCGCTGGGTGATAACCAGCCCCAGCCCGGTGCCGCCATGGCGGCGGGAAATGCTGGTATCTGCCTGCTGAAATGCCTGAAACAACTGTGCCTGCTGTCCCTCGGCGATGCCAATACCGGTATCTCGGATCTGAATTTCCAACTCCAGCTGTTTATGGCTTTGACGGTGGCGTTCAATGCGGATATCGATATTGCCCTTTTCGGTGAATTTGATGGCATTGCCCAGCAGATTGGTGATCACCTGTTGCAGACGCATCGGATCGCCGATAAAACGTTCGGGTACGCCGGGCTGAATGTTGAGCGTCAGCTCTAATCCCTTCTCATGGGCAGTGTGCGCCAACAGCGTGATGATATCATCCAGCGTGTTATGCAGTGAGAATGGGATGTTTTCCAACACCAGTTTGCCCGCTTCGAGCTTGGAGAAATCCAGCACGTCATTGATGATGGTCAGCAGGTTGTTGGCGGAACGCTCGATAGTGCGCAAATAGTCGGTCTGGGTTGCGGTTAACGTAGTTTTCAGCGTTTGACGGGTGAAACCGATCACGCCGTTAAGCGGGGTACGCAGCTCGTGCGACATGTTGGCTAAAAACTCGGACTTGATACGCGCGGCCTCTTGCGCCCGCTTTTTCGCCAAATCCAGCTCGACGTTCTGGATCTCCATCTGTTCCAGCGTCTCCCTCAGATCGTAAGTGGCCTGATCGATGTTTTGCTGCACCTCCTCGTGGTAGGCCGTCAGGGACATCGCCATGGCGTTGATGCCATTCTTCAGCATATCCAACTCGCCCAGCATGCACCCTTCTGCACGGCTGTCCAATTGACCGCGCCGGATACGATCGACGGTATCCACCATATTGCGTATCGGCATGGTGACATCGCGCACCAGACGGTAGGCGAACAGACCGGCAATCGCCATGCACAGCAGCATCAACAGCGTGGCGATAAAGGTCTCCTGATACTGTTGCAGCACGATGGAGTCGGTATCCAGCTCCAGCAACACATACCCCACTGTCGCGCCGGGGCGCTCGACCTTGCCCGCATGACGGGTGAATTCCGTGCCGATGGTGATAGGCATATGCAGTAACAGCTTGTCATCAACTTGGTGAGAATGTAGCCCTGACGGCATCGACTGCTGTTTTACCGCATCAATCAGTTGGGTGATATGGCGCGAATCGGTGCTGAATAACACCTGATGTTGTGCGTTAGTGATGATAATGGCGCGTACAATGTCGGAATGACGCCGATGCAGCATATTGATTAGCGGCTGAATCATCTCCTGCTGGTTGGCTACCAGCGAATAGGCAGCGACGGCGGAAAGCGGCTCAATAATACTGGCCCCCGCGCTGGCAAGCTGGTCCTGCAACTGATTGCTGCGGTGAATAACGAAGAAGGTACTGAGCAGCAACCCGATAATCAGTGTCGGAGCCAGAATCAGTATCATCATGCGGGCACGCAGACTGTATTTGGTCATGAGGTTCCAATGTGGGAGAATTAGGTCCAGACGTTCAGCTTAAAGACACAATAGCAAACTATGGCGCAATTCTACTCTCCAAACCGGCGTGTGACGACCCGTCAAATCATTAACGTGACCGTGGCCGATCTCGATCCCTTCGGACAGGGTGTAGCGCGTCATCAATGCAAAAACGTTTTCGTGCCCGGCGCGCTGCCGGACGAGCAGGCGGAAGTCCATCTGACCGAGGATAAACGTCAGTATGCGCGTGCTGAACTCAAACGGCTGCTGACGCGCAGTGCGCAACGTGCGGAACCGCGCTGTCCGCACTTTGGCGTGTGCGGTGGCTGTCAGCAGCATGCCGATGTCGCGTTGCAACAGCGCAGCAAATCGGCCGCGCTGCAAAAGCTGATAATGCGAGAAACCGGACAAACACTGACGGATATTGGACTGATTGCGGGGCCGGCCTATGGTTACCGTCGGTGTGCGCGTCTTGCGTTATACTTTTTGACGGGAGACAAACCTGCGTCAGCGGGTGGAAAAGCAGCAGCCCGTGCCAAATCAGTGCCTCAACCCGCGTCGGGTTTGCGCATGGGATACCGCCAGGGGCAATCGCACGATGTGGTGGATATCGCGACCTGCACGGTGTTGGCACCGGAACTGGATGCACTGTTAGCCCCACTGCGTCACTGCCTCAGCCAGTTGCAAGGGGTGAAACGGCTCGGCCATGTGGAGCTGGTGCTGGCTGATAACGGCCCGCTGCTGGTGTTGCGCCATCTTGATGCGCTGAGCGCGACGGATACCGATGCTTTACGCGCGTTTTCCGCATCCCAGCAGGTGGCTATCTATCTGGCACCGGAGGCTGATATCGTCATCCCTCTGACGGGCGACACGCCGGTTTATCGTGTGAACGACATGACGCTCGCCTTCAGTACGCGCGACTTTATTCAGGTCAATGACGCGGTGAATCAGCAGATGGTGGCACAGGCACTGGCGTGGCTGGATGTACAGCCGCAAGACCGTATTCTGGATCTGTTTTGCGGCATGGGCAATTTCACATTTCCGCTGGCAACGCGTGCGGCAGAGGTGATCGGTGTCGAAGGTGTGCCGGCGTTGGTGGAGAAAGGACGAGAGAATGTGCGCCGTAACGGCTTGTCTAACGTCACATTTTCTCACCAAAATCTCGACGAGGATGTGGCGCAACAGTCCTGGAGCGCCCAGGGATTTGATAAGATACTGCTAGATCCGGCACGCGCCGGGACGGCGGAAGTGATGCCGCAAATTGTTAAACTTGCACCACAGAGTGTGGTCTATGTTTCGTGTAACCCCACCACGTTGGCGCGGGACAGTAAAGTGCTGTTGGCCGCAGGTTACACGTTGGCGCAGGTCGCCATGTTGGATATGTTTCCTCACACCGGCCACCTTGAATCGATGGCACTGTTTTTGCGGCGTTCTGGTAAGGCGGCACGCTCTGGCAAAGCGGCATTGTAGGGAGAGTTTATGGTTGCGGTAAGAAGTGCGCATTTGAATACGGACGGCGAGTTTGTGCCAGATGCCTGGATTGCATCGTTGGGCATCAATAATCAGCAGTCGTGTGAACGCTTAGCAGAGACCTGGCGCTATTGTGAACAGCACACGCAAGGGCACACCGATGCGATGTTGCTGCTGTGGCGCGGTATTGAAATGGTGGAGATCCTCTCCACCCTCAGCATGGACAACGACAGCATGCGCGCGGCGATGCTGTTCCCGTTGGCTGACTCCGGCGTGGTGGATGAAGGCACGCTGCGTGACGCTTTTGGCAAGAATATCGTCGATTTGGTGCACGGCGTACGCGATATGGATGCGATTCGTCAACTGAAAGCGACGCAACACGATTCCGTTGCCTCCGAGCAGGTAGACAATATCCGCCGTATGCTGCTGGCGATGGTGGAAGATTTCCGCTGCGTGGTGATCAAGCTTGCGGAGCGCATTGCGCACCTGCGTGAAGTGAAAGATGCGCCGGAAGAAGAGCGCGTGCTGGCGGCAAAGGAATGTACCAACATCTACGCGCCTTTGGCGAACCGCCTCGGTATCGGCCAGCTCAAGTGGGAGCTGGAGGATTTCTGTTTCCGTTATCTGCATCCGGATGAATACAAAAAAATCGCCAAACTGTTGCACGAGCGACGTATTGACCGTGAACAGTATATTGACGATTTTGTTAAAACACTGTGCACCGCGATGGCGGGCGAGGGCGTCAAGGCTGAAGTCTATGGCCGGCCCAAGCATATCTACAGCATCTGGCGCAAGATGCAGAAAAAATCCCTGTCGTTTGATGAACTGTTTGATGTGCGCGCCGTGCGTATTGTGGTTGAACGCTTGCAGGATTGCTATGCGGCGCTCGGTATCGTTCACACCCACTACCGTCACCTGCCCGACGAGTTCGACGATTACGTGGCAAACCCGAAGCCTAACGGCTACCAGTCCATCCACACGGTGGTATTGGGGCCGAGGGGCAAAACCCTTGAAATCCAGATTCGCACCAAACAGATGCATGAAGATGCAGAATTGGGCGTTGCTGCACACTGGAAATACAAGGAGGGCGCGGTTGCGGGGGGACGCTCCGGTTACGAAGGGCGCATTGCCTGGCTGTGCAAGCTGCTCACCTGGCAAGAAGAGATGGCCGATTCAGACGAAATGCTGGACGAAGTACGCAGCCAGGTGTTCGACGATCGTGTCTACGTGTTTACGCCAAAAGGCGACGTGGTCGATCTGCCAATCGGCTCTACGCCGCTGGATTTTGCCTACCACATTCATAGCGATATTGGGCATCGCTGCATCGGTGCCAAAATTGGCGGGCGCATTGTGCCCTTTACCTACCAGTTGCAAATGGGCGATCAGATTGAAATCATCACTCAGAAGCAGCCGAACCCGAGCCGCGATTGGTTGAACCAGAACCTGGGTTATATCACCACCAGCCGTGGCCGTTCCAAGATCCATAACTGGTTCCGCAAGCAAGATCGTGACAAGAATATCCTGGCAGGGCGCAAGATTCTGGATAACGAGCTGGAACATTTGGGGATCAGCCTCAAAGCGGCAGAGAAGCTGCTGCTGCCGCGCTATGACATCAACTCGCTTGATGAACTGCTGGCCGGTATTGGCGGCGGGGATATTCGCCTTAACCAGATGGTGAACTTCCTTCAGGCGCAGCTCAATCAGCCCAGCGCTGAGGAGCAGGATCGCGAAGCGCTGCGTCAACTTACCCAGCAGAAAGCGCCACCGCAGAACAGCCGCAAAGACAGCGGCCGTATTGTGGTAGAAGGGGTTGGAAATCTGATGCATCATATCGCGCGGTGCTGCCAGCCGATCCCGGGCGATGAGATCATCGGTTTCATTACGCGCGGACGCGGTATATCTATCCACCGCGCTGACTGTGAGCAGTTGTACGATCTGCGCAGCCATGCGCCTGAGCGGATTGTCGATGCCGTCTGGGGGGAAAGCTACTCCAGCGGCTATTCGCTGACGGTGCGCGTAACCGCCAACGATCGTAGTGGGTTACTGCGCGATATCACCACCATTCTGGCGAACGAAAAGGTGAACGTGCTGGGCGTGTCCAGCCGCAGTGATACCAAACAGCAGATCGCGGTGATCGACATGGAGATCGAGATCTACAACCTTCAGGTATTGGGACGGGTGCTTGCGAAGCTCAACCAACTGCCGGATGTCATTGGCGCGCGTCGCCAGCAAGGGGCGTAATTTTTTACGTAGGTCCTCACTTTGTCATCCCCGCGCAGGCAGGGATCTATCACGGAATATACTCAAAATAATTCGCGTTGCAGGAAGGCGGCCAGTGAGGGAATCCTCAGGTAAGTGATTCGGGTCAGCGAAAGCAGTCAACGCACCTGCAACGTGAGGTATGACGGGTATAAACGCGTTTCTCCAGTAAGGGGGCAACGCGATTTTTATTGATTCAGGAATCAGGCATGACAGCAGCGGCTATTGAACGTCTTCTTTCCATTATGAATACATTGCGCGATCCGAAAAATATTAGTGTACTCAATATGTTGATTGCAGTGTGAAATGTCCGGTTTTAGATGTGGAATACAGTGGCTAAAGTTGATGTAAGATGCCCGTTTTGTGAACAGACATCTCCTGTGAAAAAACACGGTTATGGCAAAAGTGGCCATCAGCGCTACCGTCGTCAGTCATGCAAACACGGATGGCTACAGGGCTTACAACGACGAACTTCCAAAAGTAAAACACATTGTTAGCAGGCTGTATACACAGCGTATTGAGCGTGCACATCTGACACTGCGTAACCGATTTCAACGGGCTTTGTTGAATAAATAGATTTTATGCTGGCAGCCCAGTGAAACGACGGATCCTCGCAACGTAAAATCATGCAGTTAGGCCTCATGAGAAAAGTGTACACCTGAGATGACAAGCATTTTCAACCAAAACTGGCATGG
>NZ_JAHWCO010000567.1:0-1282 GCF_020054415.1 Candidatus Symbiopectobacterium sp.
CAGTGAAACGACGGATCCTCGCAACGTAAAATCATGCAGTTAGGCCTCATGAGAAAAGTGTACACCTGAGATGACAAGCATTTTCAACCAAAACTGGCATGGAAAAACAGCATGATTACCTATTATTCAACAAAGCCCATCACTTCTACACCCTCAGCATATGCATGTACCCCATTTTTTATCGGGATTTCGCTATAGGTTTCCAGGTCTCCCCAGAGAATGGTTTCAGACATAGTTTTCCTCGCATATGTTTTGCGAAGAGGGGCTCTCTTTGCAAAACACCCGGCGCGTGACCGGGTAGTAGATTTACTTAACTTGAATAAACGGTGTTCCGGCACCGCTGGTCATGTATTGGGATAATGTGCCGCTCCACTTATTGATTGCCTCGAGCTGGAGAAACTCTGGGTTTTCGTGAAGCGCCTGACCACGGATTCGGATTGACTCTGCCTCCGCTTTAGCCAGCGTCATTTTGGTGTCAGCCTGACCATCAGCCTCTGCTCGTAGCATGTTGGCTTCTGCTTCTCGCGGTTTTACCTCTTGCTCACGTTGCAGGGTTTTCTGGTTCGCGGTGACTTTGGCGTTGATACTGTCTATTACCGTTGGCGGGTATTCCGGCTTACCGACATAGGACAGACTGATAACCTGAATACCGATAGGCTCCATATCGTCCTGAATTTCTTTCAGGGCGCTGGCTAACAGGTCAGCCTTTCCACCATCGATAAATTTATCCGTGCTCATACGGCTGGCCAGACGGTTAAGCGCGTCGGCTATCTTTTGGCGAAGATCGGTATCAGTAATATCCTCAACACCCTTGCGGTATGTCTGGAAAACGGTTGTTACTTTGGTTGGGTCAACCTTGTAAGCCACACCAATGAGATAAGCAATGGTCGTGCCGTCGCTCATCTGGAAACTGAAATCGTGGTCGTAGATTTTCATTTGCTTGAAGGTTGGGAAGATATATATTTCGGTATTCCAGCCAGTCCAGTAGCGGCCCACACCAACAACCTCACCCACGCCTTTATCATCGCCCAGCTTATTAACTTTGATGCCAACATTACCCGGCTCAACGCGATCACAACCTTTTATTCCAAAGGCTGCAAAGGAGAGTAGTACTGCAAAAATAGGTTTTGTATTCAATATCTTGATTGCAGTGTGAAATGTCCGGTTTTGGATGTGGAATACAGTGGCTAAAGTTGATGTAAGATGCCCGTTTTGTGAACAGACATCTCCTGTGAAAAAACACGGTTATGGCAAAAGTGGCCATCAGCGTTACCGTCGTCAG
>NZ_JAHWCO010000528.1:0-6339 GCF_020054415.1 Candidatus Symbiopectobacterium sp.
GGTATCATCACCCGGGAAGTCGTACTGAGACAGCAGCTCACGGACTTCCATTTCAACCAGTTCCAGCAGCTCTTCGTCATCAACCATGTCACATTTGTTCAGGAACACGATGATGTACGGAACGCCTACCTGACGACCCAGCAGGATGTGCTCACGCGTCTGCGGCATCGGGCCGTCAGTCGCAGCAACTACTAGGATCGCGCCGTCCATCTGGGCAGCACCGGTGATCATATTTTTCACGTAGTCGGCGTGTCCCGGGCAGTCAACGTGTGCGTAGTGACGGGTCGGGGTGTCGTATTCAACGTGAGAGGTGTTGATGGTGATACCACGTGCTTTTTCTTCCGGCGCGTTATCGATCTGATCGAATGCGCGCGCGCTACCGCCGTAGGTTTTAGCCAGTACGGTGGTGATCGCTGCGGTCAGCGTGGTTTTACCATGGTCAACGTGGCCGATAGTACCGACGTTAACGTGGGGTTTTGTACGTTCAAATTTTTCTTTAGACACGGCTATATTCCTTACTCAAATACCCTCCCCTGAGGAGAGGACATGGGATCAATGTATTGGGCTTAGTAATTATTTACCACGAGCTTCAATAACGGCCTGAGCAACGTTGTTCGGCGCATCATCGTACTTCAGGAACTCCATGGAGTAAGAAGCACGGCCTTTGGTCAGAGAACGCAGTTGAGTTGCGTATCCGAACATTTCAGACAGCGGAACTTCGGCATGAATCACAACGCCAGTGACGTTAGATTCCTGACCACGCAGCATACCACGACGACGGCTAAGGTCACCGATTACGTCACCGGTGTTCTCTTCCGGCGTTTCTACTTCAACCTTCATGATCGGCTCAAGCAGAACAGGTTTTGCTTTTTTGAAGCCATCTTTAAAGGCGATAGACGCAGCCAGTTTAAACGCCAGTTCAGAGGAGTCAACGTCATGGTAAGAACCGAAGTGCAGACGCACACCGAGATCGACCACCGGGTAACCCGCCAGCGGGCCCGCTTTCAGCTGTTCCTGAATACCTTTATCAACGGCAGGGATGTATTCACCAGGAATTACACCACCTTTGATGTCGTTGACGAACTCGTAGCCTTTCGGATTTGAGCCCGGCTCCAGCGGATACAGGTCAATAACCACGTGACCATACTGACCACGACCACCAGACTGCTTGGCGTGTTTACCTTCGATATCGGTAACTTTCGCGCGAATCGCTTCACGGTAAGCAACCTGAGGTTTACCGACGTTCGCTTCAACGTTGAACTCACGTTTCATACGGTCAACGATGATGTCGAGGTGCAGCTCACCCATACCTGCGATGATGGTCTGGTTGGATTCTTCGTCAGTCCATACGCGGAAGGACGGGTCTTCTTTCGCCAGACGGCACAGAGCCAGACCCATTTTTTCCTGGTCAACTTTGGTTTTCGGCTCAACGGCGATAGAGATAACCGGCTCCGGGAACTCCATACGTTCCAAGATGATCGGAGAATCCGTATCGCACAGGGTATCCCCGGTGGTCACGTCTTTCAGACCGATGGCTGCCGCGATGTCACCAGCGCGAACTTCTTTGATCTCTTCACGTTTGTTAGCGTGCATCTGAACGATACGACCGAAACGCTCACGCGCCGCTTTCACGGAGTTCAGCACGGTATCACCGGAGTTAACCACACCGGAGTACACGCGGAAGAACGTCAGGTTACCGACAAACGGGTCGGTAGCAATTTTGAATGCCAGCGCAGAGAACGGCTCATCATCACTTGCGTGACGTTCAGCCGGCGTGTCTTTACCGTCATCCAGCATACCGTTGATCGCCGGTACATCGACCGGAGATGGCAGGTAATCAACTACCGCATCCAGCATCGCCTGTACGCCTTTGTTCTTAAAGGCAGAACCACAGGTAACCAGGATGATTTCGTTGTTCAGAACGCGCTGACGCAGAGCTTTTTTGATCTCTTCTTCAGTCAGTTCTTCACCGCCTAGGTATTTCTCCATCAGCTCTTCGGAAGCTTCCGCAGCGGATTCGATCAGGTTCTGGTGCCATTCGTCAGCCAGTTCCAGCATATCAGCAGGGATGTCCTCGTATTCGAAGGTGACGCCTTGGTCGGCTTCGTTCCAGTTGATCGCTTTCATTTTCACTAGGTCAACAACACCGGTGAAACCTTCTTCAGCACCAATCGCCAATTGCAGCGGAACCGGGTTCGCGCCCAAACGGGATTTGATCTGACCAACGACCTTCAGGAAATTCGCGCCCATACGGTCCATTTTGTTAACGAACGCGATGCGCGGAACTTTGTATTTGTTAGCCTGACGCCATACGGTTTCAGACTGCGGCTGAACACCACCAACAGCACAGTAAACCATGACTGCGCCATCAAGAACACGCATGGAACGTTCTACTTCGATAGTGAAGTCAACGTGTCCCGGGGTGTCGATGATGTTTACGCGGTGCGGCTCAAACTGCTTCGCCATACCAGACCAGAACGCAGTAGTCGCAGCGGAGGTAATGGTAATCCCACGCTCTTGCTCCTGCTCCATCCAGTCCATCGTGGCGGCGCCGTCGTGAACTTCACCGATTTTGTGGTTTACACCTGTGTAGAACAGAATACGTTCAGTCGTGGTGGTTTTACCGGCGTCGATGTGTGCACTGATACCGATATTACGGTAGCGTGCAATGGGTGTCGTACGAGCCATTTGTTTCCTCTATATCTTCGGACGTTCAATTCATCAGTTAACACAAACGGGCGGGCCGCAAAGCACGCCCGCCTGGTTAGCCCGCGGGAATTACCAGCGGTAGTGAGCGAACGCCTTGTTGGCTTCGGCCATGCGGTGAACGTCTTCACGTTTCTTAACGGCAGTACCTTTATTGTCTGCTGCATCAGAAAGTTCGTTCGCCAGGCGCAAAGCCATCGATTTATCACCGCGTTTACGAGCAGCTTCAACGATCCAACGCATTGCCAAGGCATTACGACGGACCGGACGGACTTCAACCGGAACCTGGTAAGTTGAACCACCTACACGGCGGGACTTAACTTCGACAGTCGGACGAACGTTGTCCAGAGCGACTTCGAAAGCTTCCAGTTCGTTTTTACCAGAACGCTGCGCCAGGGTTTCCAGCGCGGTATAGACGATTGCTTCAGCGGTAGATTTTTTACCGTCTACCATCAGAATGTTTACAAATTTGGCCAGTAATTCAGATCCGAACTTAGGATCCGGCAGAATTTTACGTTGACCAATGACGCGACGACGTGGCATGGAAATACTCCGTTGTTAATTCAGGATTGTCCAAAACTCTACGAGTTTAGTTTGACATTTAAGTTAAAACGTTTGGCCTTACTTAACGGAGAACCATTAAGCCTTGGGACGCTTAACGCCGTACTTGGAACGGCTCTGCTTACGATCTTTAACACCAGAGCAGTCCAGTGCACCACGTACGGTGTGGTAACGCACACCCGGGAGGTCTTTAACACGACCGCCACGGATCAGGATCACGGAGTGTTCCTGCAAGTTGTGACCTTCACCACCGATGTAGGAGGTCACTTCAAAACCGTTAGTCAAACGCACACGGCATACTTTACGCAGTGCGGAGTTTGGTTTTTTCGGAGTGGTGGTATATACGCGAGTACATACACCACGTTTTTGTGGGCACGCCCCCAGCGCAGGAACATTGCTTTTTGCAACCTTCAGAGAGCGCGGTTTGCGAACCAGCTGGTTAATTGTTGCCATTTAAAACTCCTGGTTTTTTTTCGCTTCGTAAACACGTGACAAATCGCCCCATATATTACAGAGTAAAATATAGGACGCGGGATTTTAGTGCTGACGGTGAAAGGAGTCAAGAAATAGTCAAAATTTCAGTATCACCACGCCAGTTGCACAGCGTGTTGGGCGGTCAGCCGGACAAATTCAGTATAGTCGACCAGTAGAATACTGGTTGATATTTGTTCTGCCAACCCACGGGCATTCACATCTTCCTGCAACGCGTAGACAGGAATGCCCAATGCCAGCAGGCGCGCCACCACCTTCCCCTGCCTCAACGCGGCAATAACGCCGTCTTGCAGCAGCAGCAGCGCATCCTGTGGCAACACGCAACGCAACATAGCGTCTATATCGGTGTGATAGGGCGAACGGGAAAGCGTGTGCAAGCGCGTTTTCAGAGGTTGGTTCACAGGCTGCATAAGCGTAGCACTCTCAAATAAAACACTCTCAAATTAGAACGTAAGGACAGTGTCATAGTCGGCAAGCGTTGCACGCAGGGCATCCGGCGCGAGCCGTTCAACATCAATCACCCATGCCGTATCCGCGTTCAGGCCGCGCTGATCGGTAGACACCGCGCACAGATAGCAGCGCTCGATATCGTACAGCGGTAGCACGCCAAACGTGGCAATGTAGTTACGCATCAGAATGGTGTCAGGTTGCTGGCAGGGCAACAGTTGCAGCACACCGTCACCGATAAAAAACACACCAATATAATCGCTCAGCGCCGAGGTGGCCAATAGGGCATCCAGCCCTTCTCGCCCCGACGCGTCGCCGTGCGGAGCATGGGTAAACAAAAAAGCGATGCGTTTCATTATCGCTCCTTAAAACTGTACGACGCGATCGCACGTCAACACGGACTGGGCCAGTTCACCTAACCCGCTCAGTGAAAAACCCGGTAGCAGATTAGAGGCAGGCAGTTCGAGCAGCCTTGCCTGTTCACAGTCCGTGATACCGCGACGCAGTGCGGCAGCCACGCAAACATTCAGCGCCACCTGGTGCATTGCCCCCAACTGCTGCCACGCACGCGTTAAATCGAACTCGTCATTCGCGGGAGACGTCAGTTGGCTGGCGTTCAGCACCCCTTCCCGATAAAAAAACACGCTTTCCAGGCTGTGCCCTTGTGCAATCAAAGCCCGGGCAAACAGCAGCGCGCTACTCGCCTGCTGCGTACCATATGCCGGGCCTGTCACCAAGAGGCAATAACGCAACATTAGCGGTCGTGCCCGCTGAAATCACCGTTTTTAAACTGGCGAATGTAGAGGTAAACGGTGTGCTTGGAAATATTCAAGCGATCCGCCACCTGATTGATCGCGTCTTTTATATCGAAAATACCCTTTTCATAGAGGTTCAGCACAATTTGCCGGTTCTTGGCATTGTTAGAAACGTTGCGATCTGCGTTCACTTCCTCAATAGATAACTCGAGCGTCTGCGCAACGAGATCGTCCACGGAGGAGGCAAAGTTCACCGAGGAGGCCACTTCATGGGTTTCCGGAGGAATAAATGTCTGCATAATCTGGGAAAAAGGCACATCAAGGTTCATGTTGATGCACAGCAGGCCGATCACACGTTGCTCGCGGTTACGAATGGCGATAGTGACTGATTTCATCAGCACACCGCTTTTGGCTCGAGTGAAGTACGCTTTGGATACGCTACTGTCTTCTCCCGCCATATCGTGCAGCATACGCAACGCCAGATCGGTAATCGGTGAGCCGATTTTACGCCCGGTGTGTTCGCCGTTGGCAATGCGCACCGCAGAGCATTTAAGATCTTCTAAAGCGTGCAACACGATTTCACAGTGTTCACCGATCAGCATCGCCAGACCGTCTACCACCGCCTCGTAAGATTTCAGGATCTCATGGTCCGTCGGGTTAAACGACCGTTCCTCCAGAAAATCAAGTGCATTTGATTCGCCAGACACAAGCGAATTTGACATGGCTGACACCATCCTCGACATCATCTATTTAATTGCCTTAAACATTTAGGCACTCACCATCGACAGGACATTAAGTCTACCAAATGTCCCTTCTCCCGTCCCCGCATTTCACGGTTCTCCCCCCCCTTTTTACACGACATCTGAACGTCATCTTAAGGTTGGCTTAATTTTAATATCTTAACGTCACGCGCTATCACTCATTTTGTCTTTATTCATTGAGATAGCCATGAAAATTCGTTTTACCCTTTCCCGCCCCGAGTGGACAAGCATCGGCTACGTGCTGTTTTTCTCCGCTTTTATCACGCTGGTGCAAAACGTTGCTTACTATCGTCAAACGATGCACCTGCTAGATTTCAGCCAGCGCGCCACGCTGCCTTTTTTCCTGAGCATGCCGTTGGTGATTTTCGCCGTACTTAATATCGTCTTTACCCTGTTCGCCATTCCCTATCTGCGTCAATGGGCAATTGCCGCGCTGCTGATCGCGGGCGCTTCAGTGCAATATTTCATGCTGAACTGGGCTTTGTTGAATAAATCAGAACTTGTAACGACTGCGCCCCATACGGGTCGATTGTTACGTGATGCGAATACTGTTCGGCATTCCTAATAGCGTGATCCGGTTAAGCGCTTTGACCATGGCCATGGCCTCACCCACCTGA
>NZ_JAHWCO010000524.1:0-2498 GCF_020054415.1 Candidatus Symbiopectobacterium sp.
GCCACCCGCAACAGACCATTCCAGCCACAGCTCTCTGGCCTGGTTTTCAAATTCGGTCCCGATAAACCACGCGAGACGACAGCCCATTGACGCCCAGGCGTTATGTCTGCCACATTTGGGTTGTGCATCGGCCAGCACGGAAGGATGCCACATTGCCGAACGCAGGTCGTCAACGGTCTGTTGGGTAACGTTATTCAGATCGACGAGACGCGATAAGTCATCGCCAGAGTGGTCGGATACGGGGCGGATCGGTAAATCACCCGCCCTTGCCAGCAGGATATCGACGGTAACAGGCGCGCCGCTGAAACGTTCGAATATCGCGTTCTCGTCGGGTCCGTAGAGCATATGGTCAGGGTTATAGACGGAACGGTCCCAGCGGACAGGGTAGTCATCCAGCAGATTGATACAGTCCATCAGCCAGTTTTCTGCAGCTGGGCCGAGACGTTTATATTCTTCTGGCGTAACAGGACGGTCCAGCTCCATGCAGATACGCCAGCGCTGTTCGCCGTTAACCGTCGGGTGCAGATGGCTGGGCGTTGAGTAAGTGAAGCATGAGAAGCAGGCCAGTGCATCGCGCAACGCCCGCCATGCTTCTTCATCGCAGCCGTCCATATCAAGGAACAGCACATCGCGATCACCAGCATTGAGCGCATAACGACCAACAGCAACATCCTTCATCGAATGCCAGATATAGGGCAGGCGTGCTTTTTTGGCGTACATCTGCGCCCGGGTGTCTTCTCGCGTGATGCCGATGGCCCGGCGGAGATCTTCCAGGGTGTCACTAAAACGCGAGAAGTTTTCACATACAGCAGGCTTTGGTTTGGCGTCTCTGGCGTGCAGCCCTGTTGAATACCGTATAGGCATGGGTTATTTGGCCTTGGGGGTGGAGAAGGCTGAGGGGGATTGGTGAAGGGGATTATGTGCACCAGAAGCAAATACATCCTCAAAAGTGCAGTACGTCCCCCTACTATTAAACTCAGCTAAAATTCTTTTTGCATTATCTACATTAAGTCTGCGTATACCTTTTTCATAGTGCGCAATAGCGCCTTGAGACAGTCCTAAAGCCTTGGCAAGCTCTAATTGGGACATTCCTGATTGTTTTCTAAGGCTTTTTATGTTGTTCATCGTAAACATCCTGTGATTCGAGAGATCAGAACACCACAAAAATACATTACGTAATTTTAAATCGCAAACGGATATTACATATTGTCCCTTCATTTAAAATTACTGAGTGTAATACTAATAACATGAAGCGAACGTGGAATGTCTTGGCTAAAGCCAAAATGAAAGAAAAGGGTCTTTCTCAGGAAAGATTGGGAGAGATGCTGGGAAAAACTCAGGGAGCAATCGCTCACTGGCTTAATGGAAGAAGAGAGCCCTGTATCGAAGATATAGCTAAAATCATGGAGATACTTAGCATACGCGAACTTACTTTGCATTCAGATGCAACCGTACAGGAAACTAAGCGGGATGAAATAGAATTCGTAGGTATGCTAAAGGAAGGGTCAGTCCCGGTGCTCGGTGAGGCCGTTATGGGAGTTGACGGTGAGTTTGACATGCAAGAAAATCTCGCCGGCTATCTGCAAATATTTAGTCCGGACCCAAGAGCTTTTTCCGTTAGGGTAAAGGGCGATAGTATGTTTCCTCGAATAACATCAGGGGAGTTCGTTGTCGTCGAGCCCGACTCTGCTGTATGCGCTGGAGATGATGTATTTGTTCGTACAACCGCCGGTAGAAATATGATCAAAAGACTAGGTTATCACAGAGAGGGTTCCTACCAATTGCTCAGTGTAAACCAACAGCACCCACCACTAACTATTGATGAAAAAGACATTGATATCATTTACTTTGTAGCCGCTATTGTAAAATCATCTAGATACGTAGAAACGATACCTGACTAGACACATTGAATAAAATAGCATCGGTATACCAGCCCACATGTGTGGGCTTTTTTTTGCCCCCTTCAAGATAAATTACATTTCGTATTGACAAGATAAACTGATATTTGTACTCTTTTTTAAAACAAAATGTATTACAGCTCTTTAACAATCTGGACAGGGCAGTCACCCCCCGCAATTCAGTGGCCCGCTGAATGTCTTGGCTAACCCGTTGAAACCGGAATGCGAGACAGGAACGTGATGAGGGACATGCTTTTTGCTGCATGTCCCCCAAGCAAATGTGAATTTATCAAGCGTCGGCCCTGGTCGCGGGCGCTTTATTAAGTTCGCTGAGGAGGACCACGATGCAACAACAGGAAAAAGTTAAAACCGCCCCGATGGCCACTGCGCCAGTCAATAACACCGTTCGCCGCCTGCGCTGGTTACGTAAGCGCGATGAACTGGAACAAAACCCCAATACCCACTTCCCGATCATTCTTTATACCTGAGGTACCCCATGAGCCTTGAATTAGTCATTAAAGAAAATACCGAGGTAATGCGCCAGCTAATCGCAGCAATGCAGAGCGGTAACGTCTTTACTCCCCCTGCTCCACCACAACC
>NZ_JAHWCO010000168.1:0-4668 GCF_020054415.1 Candidatus Symbiopectobacterium sp.
TCAGGTGGGTGAAGCCATGGCCATGGTCAAAGCGCTTAACCGGATCACGCTATTAGGAATGCCGAACAGTATTCGCATCACGTAACAATCGACCCGTATGGGGCGCAGTCGTTACAAGTTCTGATTTATTCAACAAAGCCCTCATCAGGATGTTATTTCGCAATCTCGACGCAAAATACCCGTGATACTCTGGCACCCTTGGGTGACAGGTTCAAGTCTGATAACTCAATACCATAGAAGAATAGCTGCCAAGCAAAAATGTGCTCAACCTATGGGGGGTAACCCGCGCTACCGCAGCCAGATCAGTGTCCGCACACCTCACAGTGTGGACTTTTGGGTAGCGTAATCGTGCGAAACTGTGTGGTCATGGCGTCATACAATACCAACCGACCGACGGCCGGTTCGCCAAAATGCGCCAGCAGTTTGATCGCCTCCATCGCCTGTAAGGCACCAATGATACCAACCAGCGGCGACATTACCCCAGCTTCGGCGCAGGTTAACGCGTTTTCACCAAACAGTCGGCTCAGGCAGCGGTAGCAGGGCTCTTTTTCACCGTAGGTAAACACGCTGATCTGACCTTCCATGCGAATGGCGGCACCAGAAACCAGCTGCGTTTTGCTGTGAAAACAAAAGCGGTTAAGACGATCACGTATCGCTACGTTGTCGGTGCAATCCAGTACCACCTTATGGCGGTTTACCAGCGCCTGCAAGGCTTCATCCGCCAGATCGTCGTTAATGCACTCGAGTGAAATATGGGGGTTAATCGCGGCCAGTTCCGTAGCGGCAGAGGTGACCTTCGCCATATCGATACGTGCATCGCGGTGCAAAACCTGGCGTTGCAGGTTGGAAAGCGCAACGGTGTCAAAATCCAGCAGCGTCAGATGTCCTGTGCCCGCCGCTGCCAGGTACTGTGCTGCGGCACAACCCAAGCCGCCTAACCCCACCACCAGTACGCTGGCCGCTTTCAGCACTTCCTGCCCATCGAAATCGAAGCCTTTCAGCATAATCTGGCGGTTGTAGCGCAGCATTTCGCTGTGGCTAAGCGCATCCTCACTCTCTGGTGCTTCGGGAGCGGTTGTTGACATCATCAGTCTCCCAGCAGGGCATTAAAGGGGTCGATTTCAACCCACTCTCCGGCGGCTACCGCACCGCGCTCGGCTTCCAATACGATAAAGCAGTTGCCAAGGCTGAATGAGCTGAAGATGTGCGAGCCCTGATGGCCCGTGGCCCTGACCTCCAACTCACCGTGATCGTTTCGGCTAACAATACCGCGTTGAAAATCGAGGCGGCCGGGGGTTTTCTTCAATGCCGAGGCCGCTTTTACTCGCTGGCGCGGCGGGAAGTGCCACTGGCTGTGGCCGGAAAGCTGCGCGATGAGCGGTTGCACCAATTGATAGAAAGTGACGGCAGCAGAGACCGGATTACCGGGCAGGCCGCAGAACAAGGCCTGACGCAGTTTGCCGAAGGCGAACGGCTTGCCGGGCTTGATCGCCAACTTCCAAAAATGGATGTTGCCAATATCGTCCAGAATCTGTTTGGTGTAATCGGCTTCTCCCACCGAAACGCCGCCGCTGCTGATGACCAAATCGGCCTCACTGTCGGCGCGTTGAAACGCTTCGCGCAGGGCTACCGGATCGTCGCGGATGATGCCGAGATCGAGAATATCGCAGCCAAGTTTTTCCAGCATCATGCGTACCGCAAAACGGTTGGTGTCGTAGATTTGCCCTGCCTGTAATGGCTGACCGATACGCTGTAACTCATCGCCAGTAGAAAATAGGGCCACGCGCAGACGGCGTATCACGGTGACATCAGCCACGCCCAGCGATGCCAGCAGCGGCAAACGGGCTGGCCCCAATGCGCTGCCTGCCGGTAGGACGCGCGCGCCGCGCTGAATGTCTTCCCCTGCCAGAAGGATATTTTGCCCCATCTTCACCGGATGCGTGAAACGCACGCCGTTAGCCTCTGCTTCGGCGTATTCCTGCATAATAACCGCCTCTGTCCCTGGCGGAACCGGTGCGCCGGTCATGATGCGGATACAACTTCCTGCGGGCCAGTCACCAACGAACGGGTTACCCGCAAAGGCTTTCCCTGCCACGGGCAGTAGTGCATCACCCTGTGCCAGATCGGCCATGCGTATGGCATAGCCATCCATCGCGGCATTGGTAAATGCGGGCACGTCGAGAGGGGAGGTAATATCGGTGGCGGTAATGCGGCCCGCAGCCTGTTCAAGAGAGACGATTTCGGTCTGCGCCAGCGGTGAAACCAGTGCCAGCATACGTTGCAGCGCTTGCTCAAGCGCGAGTAAACCTGAGGTAAATGCTTCCATGATGACTCCATTCGCCGACGTATTTGCGTCGGTAGATCGGGCAAAACGCGATACGGTGCACTGGGATTACGCCAGCAAAGTGAACGCTATTATGTCAGAGAACACCCTGCGGGTGAATGTGACAACGTCAAGGTTATGGCAGTAAAGCGCATCATCAGGGAGTAGTACCCTTTAAGTATCATGAGGTATAGACGGATTGATTATGTGCTGTAACGCAATGTTATAAGAGACATATTTTATTCATTGCACGGCAGTTTTATGCTAAACCTCCCTCAGTGTGCTAAATAAAAATAAAACCGTTTTTCAAACGGACTGATTCCGCTACACGTTAAACAAGGAGAGAAACAGTTCATGATATCCCATGCGCCCGTGCGTGAAGCGGCTGATACTACACTGATTCTGCCGGAACAGCAGATTCTGTAAGTGCGGTCACTCGGCCTGCGTTTTCACGCGCAGCGGGAGCCGGTATCAGTGATCCACGATCTCTCGTTGACGGTTGCTCGCGGTGAGACGTTGGCGATCGTCGGTGAATCTTGCTCTGGAAAATCGGTCACAGCGTTAGCGATCATGCGGTTGATCGAGCAGGCCGGGGGTGATATTTATCACGGTGAGATGCTGTTTCGCCGCCGTAACGGTCATATACTGGATGTCACAATGCCAGCCAGCGTGAGATGCGTCGTTTACGCGGTGCGGACATGGCGATGGTATTCCAAGAGCCAATGACCTCGCTCAATCCGGTGTTTCCAGTTGGAGAGCAGATTGCCGAGTCCATCCGTTTGCACCAAGGCATGTATGCGCGAGATGCGAAGGCAGAAGCGTTGCGCATGCTCGATCTGGTCAGAATTCCAGAAGCGAAAAGCGTGCTGGGTCGTTATCCACACCAGCTTTCCGGCGGTATGCGCCAGCGTATCATGATCGCCATGGCGCTCTCTTGTAAGCCAACATTGCTGATAGCTGATGAACCGACCACAGCGTTGGACGTCACTATTCAGGCACAGATTTTACAACTGATTCAGCTATTGCAGCGCGAAATGGCGATGGCCGTGATTTTCATCACCCATGATATGGGCGTGGTAGCGGAAGTGGCCGATCGCGTGCTGGTGATGAATAACGGCCACTGTGTCGAAACCGCCGGTGTGACCGAGATATTTGCCGCGCCGCAGCATGTGTATACCCGTGCATTGCTGGCGGCTGTACCGACGCTAGGCGAGACGCGCGGGCGTAGCGAACAGGCACCGTTTTCACTGCATCTCACCGACGCCCAAGGGCAGGCGATTGCCTCGCAAGCATCGGCCAGCAGGACACCGGCGAGCCTACCCGAACCGTCGATGCCTGTGTTGCAGGTGCGCGATCTGGTCACGCGATTTCCTCTGCGCCGGGGAATACTCAACCGCGTTACCCGTCAGGTACATGCGGTTGAGCACATCAGCTTCGATCTTTATTCCGGTGAGACGCTGTCGCTGGTCGGGGAGTCCGGCTGTGGAAAATCGACGGCAGCGCGCGCCTTGCTGCAACTGGTGCCGAGCCAGCGCGGCACTATTACCTTCGCCGGTGAGCGCATTGAAGGTCTGGGTAGCGAGGCGCTGCACCGGATACGCAGCAATATTCAACTGATTTTTCAGGACCAGAATGCGTCGCTGGATCCCCGTCTGACGATGTGTTTCTCGATCATGGAGCCGCTGTTGGTCCACAAGGTGATGGATAAGCAGGCTGCTGAAGTGCGGGTGGCGCAACTGCTCAAGCGGGTGGGGCTATTGCCAGAACATGCCGGACGCTATCCGCATGAGTTTTCTGGCGGGCAGAGGCAACGCATATGCATTGCGCGCGCACTGGCGCTAAACCCCAAAGTGGTGATCGCCGATGAGGCGGTGTCAGCGCTGGATGTCTCTATCCGTGCACAAATCGTCAACCTGATGACGGAATTGCAGCAGGAATACGGTATCGCTTTCCTGTTTATTTTTCACGATATGGCGGTAGTGGAGCTCATCAGCCACCGTGTTGCTGTGATGTATTTGGGACAGATTGTGGAAATCGGCCCGCGTCAGGCGATGTTTGAGAATCCTCAACATCCTTATATCGGCTTTGTTGAATAAATAGAACTTTTGGGTAATCATCGGAGCAGATCACCACAGTTGTTTCAAAATCAGGTCTCCATGGCAAAACAAAATTTTAAAATCACCAACTGGCCCTCTTATGACAAGGCCCTCAAGCAGCGCGGTTCTCTAACAGTATGGCTAGATGAATCAGCCATTGCTGCATGGACGGAAAAAAACACTACTGAACGGCGTGGAAGACCGCTCCACTACTCAGATATGGCCATCACCACAGTCCTGATGATGAAA
>NZ_JAHWCO010000713.1:0-1866 GCF_020054415.1 Candidatus Symbiopectobacterium sp.
GTGGGTGAAGCCATGGCCATGGTCAAAGCGCTTAACCGGATCACGCTATTAGGAATGCCGAACAGTATTCGCATCACGTAACAATCGACCCGTATGGGGCGCAGTCGTTACAAGTTCTGATTTATTCAACAAAGCCTAATTCACTAACACACTCATTAATAAGCACTATTAAGTTAGCTTTCCTCGATGAATTGCAATAAAATGTTACATTACCAACGACCATCTCCTGTCAGAATGCGTTCTTCGCAGTCAATGCGTTGAAACGGGTCGGGGGGGGGGATGCTATACGGTTGTAACGTGGGCGAAACGCAATTTTATCAGGGAGAATCACTATGAATAACCGTTTGAGTGGGGTGGTGCTGGCCAGTGTCATGCTGGTTGGGTGCGCCAGCTCTTCGGATAAAACAACCCAAGGGTGTTCCGACCCACTTGAGGGATTCAACCGCACCATGTTCAACTTTAACTACAATGTGCTGGACCCGTATGTCGTCCGGCCTGTAGCTGTTGCCTGGCGTGACTATGTGCCGAAACCCGCGCGTAATGGGCTGAGCAATTTCCTCAGTAACCTGGAAGAACCCGCCGCGATGGCAAACTATTTTGTGTCGGGCGATCCTTACAAGGCCATGATCCACTTTAACCGCTTCTTCCTGAACACCCTATTGGGGATGGGGGGATTATTCGATCTTGCCTCGGTGGCGAATCCGAAGCTGGCAAAAGAAGAACCGCGCCGATTCGGTACTACCTTGGGAAGCTACGGCGTAGGCTATGGTCCATATGTGGTATTGCCGGGTTATGGCAGCGCGACGCTGCGTGAAGACGGTGGCGGCATGGTTGATACGCTCTATCCGGTCCTGAGTTACCTGACGTTCTGGGCTTCCGCTGGTAAATGGGTCGTGGAAGGGGTAGAGACGCGAGCACAACTGCTAGATTCAGATGGTCTGCTGAGAAACTCGTCCGATCCATATCTGATGGTGCGCGAGGCTTATTTCCAACGGCATGATTTCCTGGCGCGCGGTGGCCGTCTGGCTCCACAAGAGAACCCGAACGCCGCTGCCATCGAAGATTCTCTTCAGGAGATCGATGCGCCTGATCCGGTTCCCACTGTACCTGCCAAATAGCCCTTTCTCTGGCATCACACGTAAAAATGCTCCCTCGGGTGCGTTAAAGAAAAGGACAATATATTGAAAATAAAAGGATTTAGTTTAACAGTGTCCATATAACGTCCATCTTTGACCAAAGGCCCCGGTTTCCGGTGCCTTTCCATGCTCTCCTGCTTTCTTCGTTTTTCCTTGCTATCATGAGTCATTGTCCCTATCTATCACGAACAGACAGGTGCACCGAAACTAGAAGGAATAATGATAGAATAACTGGTCGGAACGACATGACTTTGTTGAATAATAGGGAATAATGCTGTTATGACACGCCTGTTTTGGATTAAAATGCTGATCGCTCCGAGATGCATCACCACGCTCTGGATTTAACATACTGATTTTACGTCAAGGGAATCCGCAGCCTTTATGGCTACGCAGCATAATATCTATTTATTAAACAAAGCCGAACGACATTGGAAAATTCAAGCCCCTTTTGTCTTATACTGCAAAAGCGGGACTTTCCTTTACAGGCAATGTTTGCTTTACTTACAATGAGTAACGGTTGATTTGTTGCCCCATGCCCAAAAGATGGATAATTGTAAACCGGAAAAGAAGCTTGATTTGCAAAGTTAGTAGGCTTTGTTGAATAAATCAGAACTTGTGACGACTGCGCCCCATACGGGTCGATTGTTACGTGATGCGAATACTGTTCGGCATTCCTAATAGCGTGATCCGGTTAAGCGCTTTGACCATGGCCATGGCTTCACCCACCTGA
>NZ_JAHWCO010000030.1:0-17970 GCF_020054415.1 Candidatus Symbiopectobacterium sp.
CCCAGCGAAACGACGGATCCTCGCAACGTAAAATCATGCAGTTAGGCATCATGAGAAAAGTGTACACCTGAGATGACAAGCATTTTCAACCAAAACTGGCATGGAAAAACAGCATGATTACCTATTATTCAACAAAGCCTCTACAAGACTGAAAAATCTGACTCCGTGCCGCCGCAGAATGGCTCTGCTGCACAACAAAACTACGCAGAAAACTCATTCTGATGCGCACCTGACACACCCCGTTCGCGGGGTGTTTCTTTTATTCCCTACAGGAGAAATGATTATGTCCTCACGCGGCATTAACAAGGTGATTCTTGTCGGCAATCTCGGCCAGGATCCTGAAGTGCGTTATATTCCCAACGGCAGTGCAGTTGCCACCCTTTCTCTGGCCACGTCTGAGAGCTGGCGCGACAAGCAGTCCGGTGAACAGAAAGAAGTGACCGAATGGCACCGGGTGGTTATTTTCGGCAAGCTGGCAGAAATTGCGGGTGAATATCTGCGCAAAGGCTCCCAGGTTTACATCAAGGGCCAGCTGCGCACACGCAAATGGACCGATCAGGCCGGCCAGGAGAAATACACCACAGAGGTGGTGGTTAACATTGGTGGCACTATGCAGATGCTTGGTGGCCGCCGGTCTGGTAGTAGTCAGAACGCGTCGTCCAGGAGCGACTGGGGGCAGCCTCAGCAACCTTCAGGCCCGACTCACAGCGGGCAGGCTTCCGGTAGCAGTGCCGGTGCGCCACCGATGGACTTTGACGATGATATACCGTTCATTGGCTTCGGGTATGGAGTACCAAAATCGGCAATCCATGCACTCTGAATTAACGGAGCTTTGACTGTAATGACTGTCTCTGACAAACTTCAGGAAGCAACTTTTTTTGTTGCATCTTATGCTATCCCCGGAGCATATCTGTTCCGGCGGTTTCTTCACTTTTTGACTAACGGAGGCTTGTATGGGCGCACGTTACGATTCAGACGTTGTTGCCTGGGCCAGTGAACAGGCAGCTTTACTGCGTGCCGGAAAGCTCAGTCAGATTGATATTGAAAACATCGCCGAGGAGATTGAAGACGTGGGCAAAAGTGAAAAGCGTGAGCTGGCCAGCCGTATGGCTGTCTTACTGGCCCACCTTCTTAAATGGAAGTTTCAGCCTACCCATCGTGGTAAAAGCTGGGAGTTAACCATTAAAGGACAGCGTGATTTGATTGTCCGTCGTCTTAACAAGACGCCAAGCCTCAAAAATGCGCTTTCTGATCCTGAATGGCTTGCGGATGCCTGGTTTGACGCCCGCGCCGATGCTTCCAAAGAAACTGGCATTGGTCTCGATATCTTTCCTGAGGACAGCATCTGGACATCAGATACTATTCTCAGCAGTGAATTTTACCCGGACTGATTACTGTCTGGTTCACCGCAACGCCATCCTTTCGGGTGGCGTTTTTTTTCATCCACGGAAAATCAGTTGTTAATTGAGTGAAACCGGACCGATTCCGCACAGTGAGGGCTGTTTTATCACTGTACAGGAAAAATCCGGATGAAACGTAATACCCCTCACAAAGCGTCACCAGGCAGGCTTGCCACGGTTCTTCCCCTGTTGTTTCTTGCGGGCTGTGTTGCCCAGCCGCAAAAGCTTCAACAGCGTGCGCCTGCCGACCCGACACCCGGCACCACCGTCACCCGCAACGTTCAGCCGGTCTCGCCGGACGAGTACGCGCGGACGCCGGAGGTGGTGCGCTATGATCGTTACCTGCTGGTCAGCACCGATCCGCAGGCTGCCCAGCGCGACCCTCTCTCGCAGATTATTGATATCCGCATCCCGTCATCCCTGCACCCTACCGTGGCGGATGCGCTGCGTTACGCCCTGCGCCAGTCCGGTTATTCCCTGTGCGCGACGGGCACCGCCAACGGCGTGCTTTACCGCCAGGCATTGCCGGCAGTCCAGTACCAGCTGGGCCCGATGCGCCTGCGCAGTGCCCTGCAGGTCTTGGCCGGTCCGGCCTAGCAACTGGAAGTGGACGATGTGCAGCGGGTGGTCTGCCACAGCCTGCGCGACGGCTATCAGCTGCCGGTCTCCCAGCTTCCGCCGCCGGTCAGCAGCGGGTACGTGCCTGCGCCGTCAGCAGCGTCACAACCGGTCATCAGCGCCCCTCAGTCCGTCCCCGTTAAACCTGTCAGCGGAGGGTTTCTGGGAAAATGAGCGAACAGCAACCCTTCCATACGGACCCCGCGCCGGCCCGAAAAAAATTCAGCTGGCGTCCCGGCCGCCGCTTCATCCTGGGCACTGCCGGCGGTATGGCGCTTGCCGGCATTCTGGCGCTGGGCTACACCGCCTTCAGTCTGGGTATCTCGAATCTCGACGAGCGCCTGACGCGTCTTGAATCTCAGGGCAGTACAGCGGCCTCTGCTGAGACGGTCGCGGCCCTGCAGTCAGACGTGACCACGCTCAGTGCCGGTCTGCAGGATACGCGGAAAAATCTCGGCGAGGTGCAACAGCGGCTCAGCGCTGCTGCGAAACAGGCCGGCAGCGATGAGGCCGTGCGTCAGTCATTGCGAACCCTTCAGGACGCACAGCAGGGGCTTGAAACCCGCCTCAATGCGCTCACTGAGCAGCTGACAGCTCTGAAAACACACCCCGCACCCGCCACACCTGTCGCCGCACCGGTTAAAAAAACTGAACCGGCGGCAAAAAAGCCCCGTCCTGCTGACACACGTCGTGCTGCTCCGTCCCTTCGCGTGGCCCGCAGCGCGCCTTTTGTGCTGACGGGCGTGGAGACGAGGGGGAATGATTCCTGGGCTGCCATCGCCCCCCGGGGTTACAGCAGTCTGTCGCAGGTGACGCTGGTCGGGACGGGCGAAACCGTTGCCGGCTGGACGCTGGTCAGTGCCGGTTACGGTGAGGCGACGTTTCGGGTTAACGGCCGCCTGACCGTGCTCAGGGCAGAATAACGGAGCGAATGATGAAACTGAAACACACCTTTTTAGCCGCCATGCTGCTGAGTCCTTTGACCCAGGCCGCGACCACATCCGGGCAGACGGATGTCAGCCGGGAGGCGTCAACACAACGGGCCGACTCCGCACAGCAAAACCTGCAGCAGCAGGCCGGTCAGTGGGGGCTCAGTGCCGACGATTATCAGCGGTATCAGCAGCTGATGAAGGGCCCCCGCGGTATCCAGTCGCCGGGCCTCGATCCGCTTTCCACCCTGGGTATTGAGGCGCAGACGCCGGCAGAGCGCCGTAAGTTTGCGGAAAAGTGGGTGAAAGAAGAGTTTGCCCGCACCCAGAAGGAGCTTGATTTCCAGCGTGAGGTGAACGCGGCCTGGCAGCGTCTGTATCCGGGCGCACTGCCGGTCAATATGGGGAACGCCTCGGGCATGGCGCACGACAGCGGCGGCCGGCTGGCACTGTTCGTCAGGTCAAAGGACTGCGCCACCTGCGACGCAAAACTGTCTGCCGTGCTGGCTGATAACCGGCCGGTGGATATCTATCTGGTCGACAGCCAGGGCGGTGATGATGTGCTGCGCAGCTGGGCGCGGGACCATCACATTCCCGTGGAAAAGGTCCGCAAGCGCCAGGTCACGCTGAACCACGACGGTGGCAGGTGGATGCGCTTTGGTAACGGCCTGATGCTGGTATTACTGCAGCAGGCGGGAGACGGTAAATGGGCAATCGCAGCATTCTGACCGGCGCACTGGCGCTGGGCGTACTGATGGCCGCCGTCCCTGACGGCCATGCTGACCAGACGGTGCCGGAGGGTTACGTCCGCGTGGCCACGGCGCACGGCGTGCCTCCTGAAGCGCTTTACTCGGTATCCCTGAGCGAGTCTTCGCGCAAACTTCCCCGCGGCGTGCGGCCCTGGCCCTGGACCATCAATGTGGCAGGGAAGGGGTATCGCTATGAGACGCGCCTGCAGGCCTGGCAGGCGCTGCAGGTCTTTGTGAAGCGTCACCCGCTGAAGCGCATTGATGTCGGTATTGCCCAGGTCAATCTGGGCTGGAACGGTCATCATTTTGCCTCGACGTGGGATGCGTTTGACCCTTACACCAACCTGAATGCCGCCGCCACCATTCTGCGTGAGTGCTGGGCGCGCAGGCCCGGCAGCTGGCTGGATGCGGCCGGCTGCTACCACCATCCCGCAGGTGGCCAGCCTGCTGCACGTTACCGCGCCATTGTGAGAGGGCATCTGGCAAAAATCAGCCCTTCTCCCCGTATTGCTGCGCCGGCAGCGGCAGCGCCCCGATCAGTTGCTGCGCTCACCCCTGACCCAGGCTTCGTCTGGACTGAACCAGGGAGATAACCCTAATGAAAATGCTTTCGTTACTGCTTTTAACACTCCTTCCCCTGGCCAGCCATGCTGACCTGAACGTCATTGCTGACCTGGGCGGTTAGGATACCGCGCCGTATTTTGAGGCCGTTAATAAACAGCCCGGCATGAGCGCGGAAAACGACACCGCACCTTCACGCCCGTCACCCGTGCTGCAGGGCGAGGCCGCCATGCTGCCGGTGTTCACGCCGGAGTTGCGCCCGGGCAGCATTCCCGTCCGGCAGCTGCAGCTGCCCGGCATCGGGGCGTTGTTTCTGGTCGGGGATGATGCCCTGTCCCGTGAATGGCTGAAGGCGAATGCCGGCGCACTGGCTGAACAGCATGCGGCCGGGATGATAGTCAACGTCACGGACATGACTGCCGTGCGTGAACTGCGGGAGCTGGCACCCGGTGTCAGCCTGGCCCCGGCTTCCGGCAGCGAGCTGGCCCGTCGCCTGCAGATTGCACATTATCCAGTACTCATCACCGATACCGGCCTAACGCAGCAGGTCAGGCCGTAATGGTCGCGACACCGCTTAACGGTCTGCTGACCGGGCACCCCGTGGGGAGTGCCATGCTGGCCATCCTGTTCCTGGTGGTGATGGCCTTTCTGAACCTGCGCCGTCGTGAGAACGCCAGCACCCGTCGTCACCGGCGATACCGGGCAACGGCGGACCGGGTACTGAATAAGCTGACCCGCCTGCCGGGGGATGCACAGCGCCTGACTTATCTGCGCAAAATCAGCCCGTATGTCTTTGAAGAGCTGTTGCTGTCTGCCTTTGAACGCCAGGGGCTGACCGTGGTGCGGAATGCCTCCTACAGCGGTGACGGCGGCCTTGATGGTCAGGTCATCATCGACGGTGAGTACTGGCTTATCCAGGCCAAACGGTACAGCCGTGCTGTTTCCCCCGCACATGTTGAGGACTTTGACCGGCTTCTCCTGCAGTCCGGCCGCCGGGGGCTGTTTGTCCACACGGGCCGCACCGGAAAGATGAGCCGCACCCTGCGTACGGCGTCACCACGTCTGCGCATCATCAGCGGGCAACGCCTGCTGGACATTCTCGCCGGGAAGGACGTCCGGCAGTCTCTCTGAGGAATCTCTTATGCACATCATCCTGAACAGCCTGCGTTACGCGTTGTGGCTTCTGTTCTGTTTATTTCGTCATGCCGTGTTCCTGCCTGCCGCTTTCGGCGGTGCAGTCCTGCTCGCCTGGCTTGTTCTGGGCCATCCGGTCAGTGACCTGAACGACCAGCTGCAGAAGGAGGCAACGGCATGGCGCACCGCGCCGCCCGGACACTACATGTGGGAGGATTGCCCGGTGCCTGATAATGCGGCTCCGCCTGAGGCAACGCTGGCAGCCTACACCGTTACTGCCGTCTCCACAGAAACCGTTGTGAATAACTACCTGCTGTCATTGCGGGCCGTATGGTTCGTTTTTCTCTTTCTGTCGAATGTTCTGTATGTGCTCTGGCGCTTACTGGCGAATGCCCTGCATTACCACTCTCAGCGCTGCAGGGAAGCCGGCTCCGCAAAGGGGACGTATACCCTCAGGGCCGACGGTAAAGTATTAAAGGAGGCAGACGATGAGTAACCGTTACGTCATTGAAGCCCTGCTGCGTCCTGCCGTGGAGCTGAATACCGCCGTGGTATCGGGCATGGCGGCATATGTCTGTGTGCAGGCACCCTGGGCTGTTGCCCTGGCACCTTCTGTCAGCTATGTCACAGCCGCCGGGTTTGCGGCGCTGGCTGTCACCCTCACCCATCAGGGGATGAAGATTATTCGCTACCGCCGGAATCTCCGCCGCCTGCCGCGCTATGTCATGAGCACTAAACAGATCCCCGTCAGCCATCGTCGTCTGTTTCTCGGGCGGGGTTTCTGCTGGACCCAGAAACACACCCAGCGCCTGCAGGATACGCTGCGCCCGGAAGTGGCCCGTTACCTGCAGCCGAACAGCTTTTACCAGGGGGCGCGTCAGCCTGAAATGCTGACAGAGCACCGTCTGCCCTGGCTGGGTAAGCTGCTGAGTGCCGATACACCGCTGAACCCTGTGCGGCCGTTACCGCCGGTGGGCGGGAATCCTGCGCTGCACGGCATCGAGCCCGACGAAAAGGATGTCACCCTGGCCCTGGGAGAGCGCGTTGGTCATACGGTGGTGTACGGCACCACGCGCGTCGGTAAGACCCGGCTGGCAGAGCTGCTGGTCACCCAGGATATCCGGCGGGGTGAAGTCACCATCGTGTTTGATCCGAAAGGCGACGCAGACCTGATGAAACGCATCTGGGCAGAGGCCCACCGCGCCGGGCGCGGGGACGAGCTGTATATTTTTCATCTTGGCTGGCCTGAAATTTCAGCCCGTTACAATGCCGTCGGGCGTTTTGGCCGCGTGTCAGAGGTGGCTTCACGCGTGGCCGGTCAGCTTTCAGGGGACGGCAATAATGCCGCCTTTCGTGAATTTGCCTGGCGGTTCGTCAACATTATTGCCCGTGCGCTGGTCGCCCTGGGGGAGCGCCCTGACTACACGCTGATTATGCGCTACGTGAACAATATCGCCGATCTCTATATCCGCTACGCTGAGAAAATCATTCATGAGCAACTGCCGGCTCTGCAGACGCAGATTGAGAATAATCAGCAGGTGCTGGGCGAGGATGACGTGCCCCGTAATATGCAGGGACAGCCAGATGCGTTACGCATCTGGGCCATCGAGGTTGCCCTGAGTTCAGAAGAAGGCAAGAAGCTCTATGATCCCATCCTCGACGGGCTGCGCTCAGCGGTGCGTTATGACCGCACTTACTTTGACAAAATCGTGGCCTCCCTGCTGCCGCTGCTGGAAAAACTGACCACCTGCAAGACCGCTGAACTGCTGGCCCCTGATTATCTCGATATGGATGACTCACGGCCCATTTTTGACTGGGAGCAGATCATCCGTAAAAAGGCCGTGGTCTATGTGGGACTCGATGCGCTCAGCGACAGTATGGTGGCGAGCGCGGTCGGTAGCTCCATGTTCGCCGATCTGGTGAGCGTGGCCGGCCATATCTATAAACACGGTATCAATGCGGGCCTGCCGGGCGGGAAAGAAGGGAAGTCCCTGATTAACCTGCACTGCGATGAGTTCAACGAGCTGATGGGGGATGAGTTCATCCCTCTCATTAACAAAGGGGGCGGTGCCGGCATGCAGGTGACGGCCTACACCCAGACCTCTTCTGATATTGAAGCACGCATCGGGAATGCGGCCAAGACGGCCCAGGTACAGGTACAGGTACAGGTACAGGTACAGGTACAGGTACAGGTACAGGTACAGGGTAACTTTAACAACCTGATTATGCTGCGTGTCAGGGAAAACCGCACCGCCGAGCTGCTGACCACGCAGCTGCCGCAGGTGGAAATTTACACCAAAACGCTGGTCTCCGGGCACCAGGACACGGCAGATGTCAACGCTGACCAGGACTTCACCTCAAGCACCCAGGATCGCGTCGGGACAGTAAAAGTCCCGCTGCTGGAGCCGGCCGATATCGTGACGCTGCCGAAAGGGCAGGCGTTTGCCCTGCTGGAGGGCGGGCAGCTATGGAAAATTCGCATGCCGCTGCCTGCCGGGGATGCTGATGATGTGCTGATGCCGGAAAGTATTGAAAAAATCGCGGAGGAGATGCGGCACAGCTATCACAGCGGTGAATCCTGGTGGCGGGACGGTCCGGTCCTGAACGTGCCGGTCACGGGAGGCGAGAATGGCTGAGGTAAAACGTCCCCCACAGCAGCAGACGCTGCTGGAGCGCAAACACGGCATGCTGTATAATCTGCTCTGGGGCTGGCCGTGGGCTTTGGTGGGTGTGGTGCTGTCCTCGCTGCTGCTGAGCCTGCTGATTGAATATATCGGCATCGCCTTCTTCTGGCCGGAGGCCGGGGCGGCGCACAGTGAAGCGGTCATGAACACCGAGCTGGGGTGGCTGTCCACGGAGTTCACCCGGAGCCTGCTGTTGTCTGAGCCATCGGTGACGGTTGTGCGCTGGGTGAGCTCCGCGTATCAGTGGGCCTTTGTGAGCAGTGGCTTTCTGGACTGGGTCCGGCAGCAGTATGTGCACCAGATGCACAGTGACAATGCCGTCACCCGGGAAATCAACAGCTGGAGCGGCTGGCTGGCCGGCTACCTGCGTGAATACCTGCTGGCCACGGTCTGGATCAGCATTATCACCCTGGTACGCGTCACCATCCTGGTGCTGTCCGTGCCGCTGTTTGTGCTGGTCGTGGTGGTGGCGCTGGTTGAGGGGCGGGGTACGAGAGCTCCTTTGTCTATCACCATGCCAAAAAGCTGGTCAAACCGGCAGCAGTGGTGCCCGCCATGCTGTATCTTTCCTGGCCCACGGCGGTTTACCCCAATCTGCTGTTATTGCCGGCGGCTGTGCTGCTGGGGATCGCTGTGACCGTGACCACGGCTTCGTTCAAGAAGTATCTTTAACCGGCGCTGAACGGAGGCGTGGAAAACGCGTTTTGCGCGCCTGCCGTCAGCAGACAAGCCACGAAACGACCGTTACTGGCGCGTCAGTTTTTTTGAGGGTGTGCTAAGGCGATGTTTACCTGCTCCCTGACCAGAACCAGGAAATCATGGGGGGTGATGCCCCACAGCAACGGATCGAAATACACGCCATATCTTTTACTGAAGGCCAGATTCAGCGTATCCCTCAGAGCCAGAAAATCGTCAATGTCTTCGAGAAGCGCCATCTGCATCGCCTTTCCCGACTGCCGGTTATAGGCGTCAATTTTGGGCTGGAGTGCCTCACTGTCATCAATCAGGTCGTAATCATGCCCGAAATAATTACAGACCAGATTATCGAGCTCCAGTGATTTATCACGCTGTTTCATCATTCACTCCAGGGGCATCGATGTCAGTATAAAATAAGGCTTACCGTTGTACTCAGTAAGCTCCAGCCACACTTCAACACGGTAACAGTTTCTGGCTTCTGAGCTTCCTCTTTTCATCACAATCCCGGTGGGCTGTGTGAATTGCATGGATATCTTTTTCCGCCATGGGGTACCTTTGGGCTGAAATTTGACGAACATTTCTATCTCATTTTTATGTGCTCTCAGCACTTTTGTCGTGAGAATTTCAGCCTCGTCAAGGTTTCTGAATGAGCTGGTTGCAGGCAGCATCGGCCTTCGCTGAAGTCTGGCAGCAAGCTCTTCAGGTGTTTTACCGATATGCCTTTCGATAGTATGGCCGCCCGGGTGCTGACAGGTGACTGATTCATGTTCCGCCAGTTTTATTCTCCCTGATCTGACGGCGACAACACGTACAGCTCCCACTGCCACGGAGAACCCAACCGGAATGGCAAGATCCACTGTCATGCCGACTTTTAAAGCCGTATCGCGATCGGCACCCAGCGATTCTGCCAGCAGAACCGCTGAATTGTAGGTATCTGTATTTATCTGTCTGCCGCTCCATATCTGGCGAAATGAAGCCTAGACGGTATCAAGGCTGTGCGTGCCGACGACAACACACCCTGCTTTGGTTAACATTGTGGGCTCCGGAACCACGCACATCACACCGGCACCGAACATTTCCACCACGCCGCCTGCGAGACCCAGTCCGCCCCATAAACGGTTGCTGAGCGTTTCGCCTTCGCTGATACTTTTTTCTGAAAGTGTGGCTGCCAGCTGCACCGGTGACAGGGCAATTCTGAGGCCATTCGTATCACTCATGATCCTGTACTCCCTTATCAGATGTCCGAATTATAAACAACATAATACAGCTTATCTCCGGATAACTTGCTGTGTCACATCAGGTCTGTTTTTATTACGTTTAAAACTGAATGAATAAAAGGGGAACAAGAATATGGCTGAAGAGGCAAAGAGAGGCCTGACCTACGATATGGCATTGCGGGAAGGCTTCGAACCTAAAGAATATGACTGGAAAAATATACCCGAGGGAACATGGCAGGCCCGGCTGGATTTCAAAATATGGTCCAGTAAATCCACGGTCGGCCATCTTGTCTGTTATATGACGTCTCTCAATAATTCGCAGCGTTACAGGCTGTCAGCGTTCCGCCAGGGGGATGGAACGAGACGATATACCCCCAAAGACGGCGGGATCGATTTTTCAGAAAAAGGCCTGGAAGGGCATATCTTTCCGGTCACAACCGTGACGACATCAAAAGGGGGAAGCACCTGGGTCGCCGCGGAATATGATGAATAAATCCGACCCGGGCCGCCTTATCGATTAATTTTCAAAATCCTGTTTAGGGTTTATCGCTGACCCGTCCTCTCCCCTTCCGCATCCTGTCCGCACCCCTTAATCCTTCTGGAGGTGCGTATGAACTCAAATCGTCCGGCCATGCGGCGCAACCGTCGTGTCCCGGGCATCACCGGCCTGGTACTGCTGACCTGTCTGGCGTCAGCTGCTGCACAGGCATCCGAGAAAGACGAGCTTGCGTCTGTTCAGCGTCAGCTGGGCCAGGTGCAGGCGTCGCTTGAGCGGGCCCGCGTGGCGGCAGCACAGGCCGACCCGGCTGACCGTGGCCGCTTTTTCTTTGATTACCCTCAGGCCACATCCGATCTCAACACCATCCGCAGCGGTATCGACCGCTATCTGGAGCCCTCCCGCGCGCAACCGCGTGACCCGTCTTTTGTGGCCGGTAATTACCGGCGGGAACGGCCCTGATGCCCACGACACCCGAGCAAACCAACGCGTTTAAGGCCGGCTCCGGCAGCCTTGATCTGAGCATTCTTCACCTGCTCAGCATCGGGGCACTGATAGCGTTTCTTTTTCTGTGGGCCGCGTGGGGGCTGTCGGATGTCTGGACCGGCTGGAGTAACACCAAAGTGCGGGATGCGGCGCTGGGGCGCTTTGTTATCCGCGTCGTGCTGCTGTTGCTCGCGTGTATCTGGATGTTCGCCAGTTAACCCATTCAAAACATTTCAGGAGATACATTTCATGCACCAATCTGAGTCTGTTGTTGCCCGCCTGCGCCGTCTTGGCAGCCGTGCGCTGACCCGCGCCGGTACGCTGGCTGTCCTGGGCTGGCTCACCTGCAAACCGGCCTTTGCTGATTTACCCCAGGTTGAGCCCCCGACATCGGGTGGCGGAAGCGGCCTGGCCGGACAAATCAAGGGTTACATTCAGGATGGTCTGGTCATCGGGGGTCTGGTCGTGGCGGCGGTTGCCTTTATTAACGTCGCCATTGCCGCCCTGCACACCTTCACCGAAGTCCGTAACGAGCGGGCGACCTGGACCAAATTCGGCGCCATTATCGTGGTGGGGGTGGTGGTGCTGGTTACCGTTATCTGGCTGATCGGCAAGTCTGCCGACATTCTGCTGTAGGAGTCCACGACGATGCAGACCATTCGTTTTCTCCCTGACCGTCTCAACAGTGAGCCCGTGGTGTTTCGCGGGTTTACCACCCATGAGATGGGGCTGGCAGCCCTTGCCGGCGCGGGGGTGGGTCTGCTCCTGTCACTGCCGTTTATCCCGCTGGCCAGCTGGGTTGTTGTTCCCACCGGCCTGCTGGTCATGCCCCTGCTGCTGGTCTGGTTTGGCGGCCGCTGGATGGCCAGGCTCAAGCGCGGTAAGCCTGAGAACTGGCTCTGGCAGCGACTGGAGACCAAAAAGCGCCGGCTGGGAATGGGTAATCCGAAACTGATTGTGGATGCCCGGGGCTGGTCAGTGAAACGTAACAGGAGAGCCTCATGAGCCGTTTTCGCCATGCGGTAAAAGACCGCGACCAGCATATTCAGACGCTGCGCATCGCCTGCGCTGTGCTCGCCTTTTTTCTTATGTTTGCCTGTGCGGGCTGGATGCTGGCACCCAGCAAGCTGACCGTGCATAACCCGCCGGATTTACGCAGCGGCAGTACGCGCCCCTGGTGGGAGGTGCCACCCCCGACCGTTTACTCTTTCGCCTTCTATATCTTCCAGCAGCTCAATGCCTGGCCGAAAAATGGCGAGGTGGACTATTCCGCCAAAATCAATGCGCTGTCGCCGTATCTGACGCCGTCCTGTCAGGATTTCCTGAAAGCGGACGCGAAAAAACGCGGTGACGCCGGGGAGCTCACTGACCGCGTACGCGTGGTGTATGAACTGCCCGGCCGCGGTTACCAGTCACAGAGTGTGACCGTACAGGATCGCGATCACTGGATTGCCCGCCTGGACGTGGTGGCCGATGAATATTTCCATGCCGAGCCGGTGAAACGCGCCCTGGTGCGTTACCCGCTGAAAGTGGTGCGCTGGGAAGGTGATGCGGAGCGCAACCCGTTCGGTCTGGCGCTGGACTGTTATGCCGGTGTGCCCCAGCGTCTGGAGGCGGCACCGCCTGCACCTAAACCGCAGAAGTCAGGAGTGTTTCAGTGATGAATAAAAATCCCCACGCCCGCGCCGGGCTGATGGCGCTGTCCCTCGCCCTGCTGCCCCTGGCGATACTGGTCTCACGTCCTGCCGGCGCAGATGAGCTGATGAAATGGGAGCGTATTCCGCTGCAGATCCCCCTGAAGGTGGGGCAGGAGCGGGTGGTCTTTGTGGACAAAAACGTCCGCGTGGGTTTTCCGCCGGCACTTAACGGCAAACTCCGGGTGCAGAGCACCGGCGGTGCCGTCTACCTGAAAGCCGACAGCGCTTTCCCGCAGACGCGGGTGCAGCTGCAGGATGTGGAAAGCGGCGAGGTTCTGCTGTTTGATCTCGCCGCCGGTGAAAAAGGGCCGACGGAACCGGTCCGGCTGGTCTACAGCGGTGATGTCAGCACGCTGAGCCAGGCGTCTGATGCGGCCGGTCAGTCAGGTGGTGCAGACCGGGCTGCTTCCGGCTCAGGCTCACCTGCCCCGACCGGCAGCGATGACAGCACGCAGGCCAGGCGTAAAAAAATCCGCTACAGCGCCCCCATTCCGGTGCTGCTGACCCGCTATGCCGCCCAGAGCCTTTATGCGCCGGCCCGTACGGTCGAGGCGGTGCCCGGTATTCACCCGGTCAACCCGCATCTGCCGCGACGCGTCAGCACGCTGTATCCCTCTGAGCCGGTGACGGTCACCCCGCTGGCGGCCTGGGGGGTGGCGAACCGCAGCGTGGTGGCACTCAGGCTCACGAACACCGGCGGCCGTAAGGTCGTTCTGGATCAGCGTGCGCTGCAGGGGCAGTTTGTGTCCGCCACCTTCCAGCACCGCTGGGTCGGTCCTGCCGGCACGCCGGAAGACACCACCACGGTGTATGTGGTGACCGCCGGACGTCCGGAGAGCGCGTTTATTGCTGAACCGTCTGCGCTGCGCAAAGCGGCCCGTGCAGTAAAAGAGGAGGCCCGCCATGCAGATTAAATCCAATGCCCTGGTGAAGATTATCGTGCCGGCAGTGGTGATTGCCGGGCTGGCCGTGGGGCTCAAAAGCTGCAAAAACGAACCGGCAGAACAACCGCAGGCAAAACAAAGCTGCGGTGCCCTGCAAAACCTCTCGCCGGATGAGCTGAAGGCGCTGGGCGTGGAAGGCGACACGCCGGAGGACACGCTGCGTACGCTCATCGGGCGGCTGAACGATGTGCGGGATCGTCAGAAAACGCTGGATAAACAGAATGCTGAGTTAGTGAAGGAGAACGAGCGCCTGCGTAAGCGCAACCAGGACGTGTCAGGGCAGGTGAATGAAGCCGTGAACGGTCTGCGCGAGCAGTACGACAAACGCCAGGCACAGCTGCAGGATGAGCAGCTCAGTCTGACGGCGAAAATCCAGAGTCTGACCGACAAGCTGCAACACCCCGACGCCGGGAAAAAGGTGGCAGACAGCGATATCCCGCTGGGGCTGGGGCTGGACGGCATGGGCAGCAGCACCGGCGGGGGGGCGTCTCAGGGCAGTGACGGCATGATGTGGGTCACGCCGACGGACCAGAAAGAGACGGATCCGCGTGACGCGGCCAGCGGCAAGGCATCACCTCAGTTCCCGACCTCGTTTCTGGGTGACAATGAGCTGACCCGCCAGAAAGCGGCCTATGAGCAGAAAGTGAAGGGGCACACGAATGAGAAAGGGGCGGAAGAGAGCGCCGAGCCGGTGTACACCCTGCCGGAAAACTCCACGCTGGTCGGCAGCCGCGCCATGACGGCGCTGCTGGGGCGGGTACCGATCAACGGTACCGTGACAGACCCTTACCCGTTCAAGGTGCTCATCGGTAAGGATAACCTGACGGCGAACGGCATCGAGCTGCCGGACGTTGAAGGGGCCATCGTTTCCGGGACGGCCAGCGGTGACTGGACGCTGTCCTGCGTGCGCGGCCAGGTGACCAGCGTCACGTTTGTCTTTTCCGACGGTACGGTGCGCACCCTCCCGAAACCTGAGGCCGTTAACAGCGGCGGGCAGAATAACAACAGTCCGGCTAAACAGGATACCGGCACCGGTGGCGGTATCGGCTGGATTTCGGATGAAAACGGCATCCCGTGCATCGGTGGCGAACGTAAGTCCAACGCCTCCACTTATCTGCCGACCATCTTTGGCCTGTCAGCGGCTGGTGCGGCAGGAGATGCACTGAGCCAGGGGCAGTACACCACGCAGAACAACGTCAACGGGATTTCCTCCACCATGACCGGCGACGCCGGACAGGCGGCGCTGGGCAAAGCCATTTCCGGCGGCATGTCGGAGACCACGGACTGGATCAAACAGCGGTACGGGATGACGTTTGATGCCATTTATGTGCCGCCGGGGGCCCGTCTCGCTGTGCATATCACCCGTCAGCTGGCCATTGATTATGAAGATAAGGGCCGCAAGGTGCGCTATGACTTCACCGTGCCGGGTGGCGTCAGCGACAGCGGCGGACTGGACTGAGTGACGGCCATGACGGGACACATGACGCTTCTGTCGATGTCAGCCGTGTGCCGGACGTTCAGCGATGGCGCGGGCTGGCACATTGACGTGCGGCCCTCGCCGTCGGCCGTCCTGCAGCTGCGTCCGGTGGCGCTGCTGCCTGCCCGTCTGCCCTCACTGCGCTGGCAGCGGGGCCGGCTTTTACTGGATACCGGCCGGTTTTCCCTGCCGCTTAGTGCCTGCGACTGTGCCGTATCGTGGTACAGCCCGAAACTTTCGCGCCGGCTTCACTGCCCTTATATGTCCCTGCAGGAGCTGGCGCACCTGCTGAATGTCAGCGCATTTGTTTTTATATGTAGCGGCTATGAACCGGCCGCCTCACAAAGGAGATACCGGTAATGTACAGAACGGTTTTCATTCTGGCTCTGGCCTGTTCAGTGCTCAGCGGCTGCTCAACCTCCAAGGAGGAAATGCTGCCGGCGGGCGATAACACCATGCTTGAACTGTGGAACGGTGCGGACGGTAGTGGCAGTACCGCCCGCCAGTCTGCAGAGGCCCGGGACACGCTGCGCCGTCCGCTGACGGGTAGCGAAACGCAGGCGGACGCGCAGGCCGACCGCAGCTACAGCCGGACCCAGGAGAGTGAAATTTCGCAGCAGTTTCCCCGGCTGCCCAACCCTGGCATGGTGATGTACCTGTATCCCCATCTGGCCGACGGTAACACGCCGGTGCCGTGGTACAGCACCGTGTTTCCGTTCTACAGCCAGACGCAGTATGCCATGCCTGGCTAGCGCACGGAGGCCCTGTAATGTTTTAACTGTTTACGCGCACCTCCTCCCCTGACCGGCCGTCGCCGGCTGATGACGCTCAGTCCGTTCAGGCAGATGAGGCCCTGAACGCGGGCGTGAAGGGCCGGCAGCCCCTGACGCGTCCCGGGAAAATGACCCACCAGGATGAGGCAAAAATTTATCATGCAAATCCCTCCATCATTGACTTCCTGCCCTGGGCGGAGTTTCTCGATGAAGAGCAGTGTCTTCTGCTCGATGACGGTGTATCGGTGGGGGCGGTCTATGATGTGACGCCGGTTGCCACCGAAGGGCGGACCGAAGACCGTCTGGAGCAGATCCGTGACTCGGTGGAGGATGCGCTTCAGGACAGCTTTGATGAACATGACGTGAATCCCTGGGTGGTGCAGTTCTTCTGCCAGGATGAGGACGACACTGACGCGTACCTCGACAGGCTGCGCGGGTATGTCAGACCGCATGCGCAGCGCACGGCATTTACCGACGCCTGGCTGGGTGAGATGGAGCGCCATATCCGCAGTATCTCCCGGCCTGAGGGACTTTTCACCGACTCGCTGATTACCGGCCAGCCCTGGAGCGGCCAGCAGCGCCGCACCCGGATGGTGATTTATCGCTGGCTGGGGAAAACCCGGGATCCGATGCCGCCGGTGGCGATGCTCAACCAGGTGTGCGACCGGGTTGTGAATGCGCTGGGCGGAGCGGGGATCCGCTGCACCCGGCAGAACGGCCTGCAGGTGCATGGCTGGCTGCTGCGGCTGTTCAATCCGTCACCGGACTGGGTGGAGAAGACCACCCTTTATCGTCAGGCGGCCTACGCAGGCCCGCGTGAGACGCCCGAAGGCACCGTGCCGGTCAGCAATGATTTTGCCGAAACCCTGTGGTTCACGCCGCCGGTGTCAGACCCGGAAAACGGCGTGTGGTGGATTGATAACAAGCCACACTGCGCGGTGGCGGTGGAAAAACTGCGTACGCCGCCGGAGCCGGGCACCCTGACCGGGGAGAAAAGCCGGGGTGAAAAGAAAATTAATGCACTGATGGATATGTTTCCGGAAGGGACCATGGTGTGCATGACCGTGGTGGTCCAACCCCAGGACCGGCTTGAGGAGCAGTTCAACCGGCTGTCGAAAAATGCGGTTGGGGAAAATACCGAATCGGGTCGCGTTCGCCAGGATGTGAAGACGGTCAAGGAGTACCTGTGCAACCGGCACAAGCTGTACCGGGCGGGGATCACCTTCCTGCTGCGGGGCGATGACATGACCAGCCTGAAGCGTAAACGGCTGGAACTGTCGACCGTGCTGCTCGGGGCCGGCCTGCAGCCGGTCCGTCCGGAATTTGAAGAGGGGCCGCTGAACAGCTGGCTGCGGGCGCTGCCGATGTGCTTTAACCCCGACAGCGACAAAAAACACTGGTACACCCGTCTGACCTGGGTTCAGCACCTGGCCGGTCTTCTGCCGGTGACCGGGCGGGAAACCGGCACGGGGCATCCCGGTTTCAGCTTTTTCAACCGCGGCGGGGATATCCTGACATTCGATCCGCTCAACAAGCATGACCGTACCCAGAATGCGCATCTGCTGCTGTTCGGCCCGACCGGGGCGGGCAAGTCGGCCACGCTGTGTGCCGCGCTCTCCCAGCTGATGGCCGTCCACCGTCCGCGGCTGTTTATTGCGGAGGCCGGGAACTCGTTCGGCCTGCTGGCCGACTTCTTTGACAGCCTCGGGCTGACGGTGAACAAAATCAGCGTCAAACCCGGGAGCGGTGTCAGCCTGCCGCCGTTTGCCGACGCCCATAAACTGGTGGAAGAAGGCCTGGCCGCCCAGGCCGTGGATGAGAGCGACCTGCCGGATATCGACACGGACGACGAGGGCGAGGATGACAAACGTGACATTCTCGGTGAAATGGAAATCTCCGCGCGCATGATGATCACCGGCGGTGACCCGAAAGAAGAGGCTGACCTTAAGCGCGCCGACAGGGCGATGATGGCTTTGTTGAATAAATCAGAACTTGTGACGACTGCGCCCCATACGGGTCGATTGTTACGTGATGCGAATACTGTTCGGCATTCCTAATAGCGTGATCCGGTTAAGCGCTTTGACCATGGCCATGGCTTCACCCACCTGA
>NZ_JAHWCO010000382.1:0-2836 GCF_020054415.1 Candidatus Symbiopectobacterium sp.
CTCAGGTGGGTGAAGCCATGGCCATGGTCAAAGCGCTTAACCGGATCACGCTATTAGGAATGCCGAACAGTATTCGCATCACGTAACAATCGAACCGTATGGGGCGCAGTCGTTACAAGTTCTGATTTATTCAACAAAGCCTATCAGAACAACACGAAGTAGATGACATGCACGATCGTAAATTTAAAATGCTGGGTATTGGGCTGCTGGAGGTTGTGGCGATTGCCACACTGGTCATGCTGCTTTGGAATGCCTTGCTGCCCGCCATTTTTGGCGTCCAAAGCATTGGCTTTTTCCAAGCGCTGGGGCTGATGATCCTGTGTAAGATGCTGTTTTGTGGCATAGGCTATCGGGGATTTTCTGGCCGCCACGGGCGCGAAATGCGTGAGCGTTGGTTATCCATGAGTCAGGAACAGCGCGATGCCTTTTTCCACCAGCGGGGATTTGGTCCACATGGGGAGCGCTGCGGACACCGTTTTCATCACGCCCCTTTTGCGCACCGTCGTGGTAGGCATCAAGCGTGTCATGACCATCAGGATGACACCCCGGTGGCAAGCGATAAACCCGCCGACCAAAGCAGAAAAACGGAGTAATGGCTGACGCCATGCAAAGGCAAAACGTTCTGCTCACTGCGCTTGAAGCCTGTCAACGACGACTGCGTGCGTTTATCTCTCGACGTACGCACAGCACGACTGAAGCGGAAGATATCTTTCAGGAAATCAGCTAGCGGCTGCTCAAAGCCGACAGCTACCTCGATCCGATAGAGCATGTTTCTGCCTGGCTATTTCGTGCTGCGCGCAACGAGTTGGTCGATCGCTCGCGCAAGCAGCACGACATATCGCTCACGGAAATGGCAACGGAGAGCTGGCCGGAAGGCGATTAACTGGCCGATATTCTGTTCAGTCCGCCTGATAGCGCAGAAGATGCCTATCTGTACCAACTGGTGTGGGAAGAGCTGGCGGCAGCGCTGGAAGAGATGCCCGCGCTGCAACGAGAAGCCTTTGAGAAAACGGAGTTGCAGGGTTACAGCTTCAAACAACTGGCACAGGAGACCGGCATCCCCGTGGAAACCCTGCTGTCACGTAAGCATCAGGCCGTGCAGTTTCTGCGCGTCCGGCTACAGTGGCTTTATCAGGCCGTGACACAAGCGTGAGGCGACCGCTCACTCACCGCTTGCCGGTTTGCTCCTGCTTATTGCTTGCTTTTCCAACGCTTTTTTCACCGCTGGCCGCCGGCCTTCCCCCGTGAAACGGGTGAGCGCGGGCTGCGCGGTTTTATCCTGCGCCGTATTTCTTTTGTTATAGGGTTTGGCATTGCGGCGCTCATCGACCGTTGCTACCGGCACCAGACATTCGCGGCGATTACCGATCAGGTGCTTCATGCCAATCGCGGTTAACGCCTCGCGGATCAGCGCCCAGTTAGCCGGATCGTGATAGCGCAGCAGCGCCTTATGCAAACGGCGCTGGCGATCGCCACGTGGCACCACCACCTCTTCACTGTGATAATCCACCTTGCTAAGCGGATTCTTACCGCTGTAATACGTGGTGGTAGAACTGGCGAGAGGTGAAGGATAGAAATTTTGCACCTGATCCAACCGGAAGCGATTCTTTTTCAGCCACAGCGCCAGATTGACCATATCCTCATCGCGCGTACCAGGGTGAGCAGCAATAAGGTACGGTATCAGATACTGCTCTTTGCCCGCCTGACGCGAATAGGTGTCAAACAGCTCTTTGAAACGGTGGTAGCTGCCCATGCCAGGTTTCATCATCTTCGATAATGGCCCCTGCTCCGTGTGTTCAGGCGCAATCTTCAAGTAAACACCCACGTGGTGTTCGGCCAATTCCTTGATATAGCGTGGATCTTCCACCGCCAGATCGTAGCGTACCCCAGAAGCGATCAGCACCTTCTTGACACCTTTCAGGGCACGGGCACGTCGATAGAGCTGAATGGTCGGCTCATGGTTGGTATCCATGTGTGCGCAAATTTCTGGGTAGACGCAAGAAGCACGGCGACAGGTTTGCTCCGCTTTGGGTGACTGGCAGCGCAGCATGTACATGTTGGCCGTGGGTCCACCAAGATCAGAGATAATGCCTGTAAATCCCGGAATTTCATCACGGATCGCTTCAATCTCGTGCACAATCAACTCTTGCGAACGGCTTTGAATGATGCGTCCTTCGTGCTCGGTGATCGAGCAGAACGCACATCCACCAAAACAGCCACGCATGATGTTGATGGAAAAGCGAATCGTATCGTAGGCCGGGATGCGCGATGTACCATAGGAGGGGTGCGGCACCCGTTGATACGGCAAGGCATAGACCGCGTCCATCTCATCCGTTTGCAACGGAATGGCCGGTGGATTAATCCACACATAGCGGTCACCGTGTTTTTGCATCAGCGCACACGCACTGCCCGGGTTGGTTTCGTGGTGCAGGATACGCGAAGCATGCGCGTACATGACCTTGCCGTTTTTCACCTTCTCAAACGAGGGCAACAACACATAGGTTTTTTCCCACGGCTTTGGCTTGTGTGCCCGCACGGTGATGGGCTTGCAGCTGGTGGAACCCTTTACCGTATGCGCGACGCAGGGCAAGTCTTCGCCGTAGGGATTAAGAATAGGTTCGATGCGACCGGTGCTATCCAGACGCGTGGAATCCACCCCTGTTCAACCGGGCAGCGCAGTTTTACGCAGCACGGCGGGGCTTTGTTGAATAAATCAGAACTGTAATGACTGCGCCCCATACGGGTCGATTGTTACGTGATGCGAATACTGTTCGGCATTCCTAATAGCGTGATCCGGTTAAGCGCTTTGACCATGGCCATGGCTTCACCCACCTGA
>NZ_JAHWCO010000258.1:0-1057 GCF_020054415.1 Candidatus Symbiopectobacterium sp.
GAGGCCGCGCTTCAGGCGCTGGAGACGTTCGGTGGGACATGGGATCACCGCTATCCGCAGATAAGCCGGAGCTGGCAGTCAAACTGGGCCAACCTGTCGACATTCTTCTCGTACCCGCAGGAACTTCGCAAGGTAATCTACGGCTTTGTTGAATAAATAGATTTTATGCTGGCAGCACAGTGAAACGAAGGATCCTCGCAACGTAAAATCATGCAGTTAGGCCCCATGAGAAAAGTGTACACCTGAGATGACAAGCATTTTCAACCAAAACTGGCACGGAAAAACAGCATGATTACCTATTATTCAACAAAGCCGTAATCTACACGACGAACGCTATAGAATCACTGAACAGCGTGATCCGGCATGCAATCAAGAAACGCAAGGTTTTCCTGACTGATGACTCTGTGAAGAAGGTCGTATGGCTGGCAATCCGGGCGGCATCACAGAAATGGGCGATGCCCTTACAGGACTGGCGTATGGCAATGAGTCGCTTTATTATCGAGTTCGGTGACCGCCTTGACGGTCACTTCTGAGGAAAGGCATTTACACAAAATCTTAAACAGGCTCGAAAGCTGTATACACAGCGTATTGAGCGTGCACATCTGACACTGCGTAACCGATTGCAACGGCTCAATCGCAAGACGCTGGGATATTCAAAATCATCCGAAATGCACGATAGGATCATCGGTACTTACATCGAACGTGAGTACTACGTTTGATGCTACATAAACTCATTGAATACACGACCGAAATGCCGCTAGTGCCGCCATACCGGTTAAAGGCAAATTCCTGAATGATAGGCGGTACTGCCGCCAGAATAGATCCCAACACGGGAATAAAATTCAGCAGAAAGGCTAACACAGCCCAAACAGCAACATATCATCGGAAAATACAGGTGTTTTCATGGTGGCCTGCTTAAGGTGTATTAGTCGCGACTAGATCTGACACTGGACCTTGAAAGGTTGAGAGTTACCGGTTTTGATATGGGTGTCTGATCCTTAAACAAAACGCGAGGTAACTCTCATGCTTCATACTAACAATCCCATTATCAAACACA
>NZ_JAHWCO010000146.1:0-3599 GCF_020054415.1 Candidatus Symbiopectobacterium sp.
GGCTTTGTGTTTGATAATGGGATTGTTAGTATGGAGCATGATAGTTACCTCGCGTTTTGTTTAAGGATTAGGCACCCATATCAAAACCGGTAACTCTCAACCTTTCAAGGTCAAGTGTCAGATCTAGTCGCGACTAATACAAAGAATCTGAACCAGATGTAATCTGACAGACACCTGTATAAATAATCGGTAACTGTCAGATCAGGTCTGAGCTAGTACACATATTCAACAAAGCCATCAGATGAGCGAGATAATCTCGGTGGTGTTCCACTTTCACTACCGGTGGGACGAGCGTTCGCTCAAGCAACGCAATACGCTGGCGGTGGAGGAGCATCTTGCATTTCTGAGTGCAATGCTGTGTCGCAACGATCTGCTCGCGATGCGTGAGTTACGCCGCCATTTGGATACCGCAAAACAGTCGATGATCGATTCGATGGAGCGACAAATGCCTGCCAACGCGGCGTCCTGAGCGCCGCGCTGGCGGGAGGGCGGTTATGCCGGGTAGATCAGTTGTTCCGGTATGCGCTGCATGATGGCCTTGCCGTGACGAATGGAAACGCGCGCTTTGGCCTGCTTGCGCACGGCTTCGTAGTCGTTTTCTGCATCCATAATCACCAGATTTGCCGGGCGACCCACGGCAACGCCGTAGCGGTTACCGAGGTTGAGTGCCTTGGCACTGTTATCAGTGACGAAATCCAGACAGCGTTGCAGGTCGTCATACCCCATCATGTGGCAAATGTGCAATCCGGCATCGAGTACGCGCAAGATGTTGCCATTGCCCAGCGGGTACCACGGGCCTTTGATGGAGTCTTGTCCAAAACAGACGTTCATACCCGCGCGATCCAGTTCCGCCACGCGGGTAACGCCACGGCGTTTCGGGAAGGTGTCAAAGCGCCCTTGCAGGTGGATACTCTCGGTGGTGCAAGAGACAAAACTGATCCCTGAGCACTTCAGCAGACGGAACAGTTTGGAACAGTAGGCATTATCGTAAGAGCCCATCGCCACGGTGTGGCTGGTGGTCACTAATTCACCCACTTGACGCACGCGCGCCTCTTCCGCCAGCACTTCGAGAAAACGCGACTGTGCGTCGTCGGTTTCATCGCAGTGCACATCCACCAGACAACCGGTGCGTTCAGCCAAATCCATCAAGAATTTGGTGGAGCTGACGCCTTGTTCACGGGTGTATTCGAAATGGGGAATGCCGCCGACTACGTCGGCTTCCATATCGATCGCGGCCTCCATCAGGCGACGGCCATTATCGAAAGACTCAATGCCCTCCTGCGGGAATGCGACAATCTGAAGATCGATCAGATCGCGCGCCTCTTCTTTCACTTCCAACATAGCTTGCAGCGCGGCCAGCGTCGGGTCGGTTACGTCGATATGGGTGCGCACATGCTGAATGCCGTGATCGCGCAACATACCGATGGTGGTGTGGGCGCGACGCTTGGTGTCTTCATGGTCGATGATGGCTTTGCGTTGGCCCCAGCGCTCAATGCCTTCAAACAGTGTGCCGCTCATGTTCCATTCTGGCTCTCCTGTCGTCAGGGTAGCATCCAGATGGATATGGGGCTCCACCAACGGCGGTATCACCAGATTTCCTTCTGCATCAAGCACATCGGAGGCAATAACTGGCGTGATTAAGGTCGGTTGCGCATCGATAGTGGCGATAGCGCCATCCTGCAGAGTGAGGGTGAACAGGCAGGATTGATGACGCAGTGCAGCATTGATGATTTTCATGGAAACTCCTGCTGTTGCGCATGAGACATGTGCCAGATTAAGAGGGCAACGGAGACGTTGAGTCGCCACTGCGGGTCGTTCACGCGGTGGTCGGATTGACGTTCGATCTGTTGCAAACGTTGATTGAGGGTGTTGCGGTGAATACCGAGACGCTCGGCGGCTTTGATAACGTTGCCGTTTTCTTGCAGTATTGCTTCCAGCGTGTCGATCAACAGCGCCGGATGTTTACGGTTGGCGGCAAACAGCGGTCCCAGTGTTTCTTTCATAAAACGGTTGACCAGCTCTTGGTCGGGGATAGCTGTCAGTAATTGCAGCACGCCCAAGGCGCTAAAGTCACAGATCCCTTTGTCGGGACGCATGCTTTCAGCCACTTCCAACGCGCGTCGCGCCTCACCTAATCCGCGTCGATAATGGTGTGCCTAGGTGACTGTGCAAGAGAGGCAACAAAATAGCGACAGCGGTTGGAGCGACGAGCTTAATGACTGGCGCATTTCTGCCACCCAGGCTTTGCCATCAAGAAACGCGGCATCCTCTCCTGGCCAGAACAGAATAAACAGTTCACCCAGCGTGACCAGCGGCAGTGAAGCGGGCTGGGTGGCAAGCCGCTCTTCCAACGCCTGTTGCAGCGTCTGACGCGCGGCTTGTAGCTGCGATTCTGCACTGTCCGGCGGATGGTTATCAAACAATGCGGGGATACCTGACAGGCGCAGAGTAATCACCCGATGCGGGCGGTTCAGCGTCAACTGTAAATGCGAAGCACGTTGACGCGTCAGTTCTATGCTGGGGTAATCGCCGGTAAGCAGTTGGGTCAAAATTTCCCGCTGTGAACGTAGCAGGCTGTCACGTTGTACCAGCGCTGTGCCCACAAGCTGAGTGACTATGACCATCTTCAGAATGTAGGGCTGTTCAATCAGGGGTATACTCAGCAGATCTGCCAGTGCAACGACAGAATCAGGGATTACATGAATAAACGCCTCGCCGGTGAGAATAACCATCCCGGCGATTCCGCTCTGATGGCCTTCCTGCAACAAACGCAGCAGGTTCGCTTCATCACGAGCGTGGTTGATGCCGGTAACGAACACCAGTTCACCGCCCATGATCCAATCCGCGATCCCTTCGTTTTCTGCCACGTAGTACCAGCGTACCGGTCGATTGCAATGGCGCTGGCCTGCGCGTAGCAGCAGGGCTTCAAGCCCTGGTAACGCAAGAATGTCGCCCACCGTGAGGTTCATGGCTTATTCTCCTGACAGCGCCATCGTGGGCGCAAAACGTTTTGCCAGCACGCTCAGTAGCACATAGCTGCCTGCCGAAGCGGCAATCCCCACCAGTGGTGCAATCCACGGTGACAAATAAGCCAGAACTGCACCGATAGCATAGACACTGAGGCCGATGTAGTTGAAACGGGGCAAAGTAGTGGATTGAATGGACGGATACTGGCAGCGATAGCGGAAAACATAGTCCGCCATGATAACCCCGCCAACCGGAGGGATGATCGACCCCAGCAGTATCAGAAACGGGATCAGCATTTCATACATGCCACCAATCGCAAGCACAATGCCAATGGCGGCACCTATCAGCGTCAAGGTACGACGTCGCTCGCTGCGCAGCATGTGGCAGGCAGCGGCGGAAACGTTGTAGATGGTCGGCCCTTGAATGGTCCACAGGTTCAAACACAGCATGATCACCGCTGCGATTGAGAGCCCCCTGCAACATCATTACGGCGGCTTTGTTGAATAAATCAGAACCTGTAATGACTGCGCCCCATACGGGTCGATTGTTACGTGATGCGAATACTGTTCGGCATTCCTAATAGCGTGATCCGGTTAAGCGCTTTGACCATGGCCATGGCTTCACCCACCTGA
>NZ_JAHWCO010000610.1:0-3902 GCF_020054415.1 Candidatus Symbiopectobacterium sp.
CGCTGCTTGAGGGCCTTGTTATAAGAGGGCCAGTTGGTGATTTTAAAATTTTGTTTTGCCATGGAGACCTGATTTTGAAACAACTGTGGTGATCTGCTCCGATGATTACCCAAAAGTTCTATTTATTCAACAAAGCCCATTGCCGTGACAGCGACTGGCGCCAAAACCCGCGCGGTGCAGATCTTTTTCCGAAGCAAACAGCGCCTGATGGATACGCTGCTCTAAACAGAAATGGCGTAGCGTATTCTGACTATGCCTGCGCAGCGTAGGGTAAATCTGCATGGAGACGATAATCATCACGCAGCCAACCAACATTGCCAGCAGCACCTCTATCAGGCTAAACCCGCCGATTCTGCGACTTAGCAACGCGGAATGCCCAATACTGGCTGTGTATCGCTGCATAACCGTATCCTCCCCCAGATCGATATCACGATACGTAGACGACCGGCATCATTCTCTAACACCAGGTGTCCTGCCTGCGCCGTATTGCGCAGACCATAAAAGGTAACCGTCGGACGTGCCATTGCGGCAATGCGTACATCGCGTGCAGAGGGCAATAAACGCCTGCCTATGCCCGCATAACAGCTCAACGACGTCCCTGTTCCTTCTCGTAAACACCACACCTCACCGGCATGTATTACACTCACGGTACGCGTGTCGTTATACCAATAGGCATCGGCCTGCACGCGTTGCAGAAATAACATCACCAACTGCGTTTGATGCTCGAGGCGCACAGCATGCTGATAGGTGGTCCAGCCCTGTATTCCTCCTGCGGATAACAAAGCGATAAGCGTCAGTGCAATCAGTAATTCCGGCAGGCTAAAACCCGCATCAACAAAGGTGCTTTTATCCATGACGGCAGTGTAGCCAGAATGGGGCAGTGACCTGGCAAAAAAAAGTGGGAATGCCTGCTTGCTCTCAACAAAACGGACTTGGCAGCGCGGCGTTACAACGCAAATACAATGCGTGTTGAAGAAAGATAGGAGAAAATAATCTGTAATAAAAAGTGTACTAGCTCAGACCTGATCTGACAGTTACCGATTATTTATACAGGTGTCTGTCAGATCAGGTCTGAGCTAGTACAGATAATGGGATTGTTAGTATGGAGCATGAGAGTTACCTCGCGTTTTGTTTAAGGATCAGACACCCATATCAAAACCGGTAACTCTCAACCTTTCAAGGTCCAGTGTCAGATCTAGTCGCGACTAATACAAATAAAGGCCGCATTAGCAGCCTTGATAGCAGAAACACAGAATCGCCGATTAAATCGCCACCGGTGCCTTGATGGCAGGATGCGGATCGTAGCCTTCTATTTCGAAATCGTCGAACTGATAGTCAAACAGCGAGGCAGGACGGCATTTAATGATCAATTTCGGCAGCGCTTTTGGCTCACGGCTCAGTTGCAAATGCGTCTGCTCCATATGGTTGTTGTACAGATGGGTGTCACCACCGGTCCAGACAAAGTCGCCGACTTCAAGGTCGCACTGCTGCGCCATCATATGCACCAGCAGTGCATAACTGGCAATATTGAACGGCAGACCGAGGAACACATCACACGAGCGCTGGTAAAGCTGACAGGAAAGTTTGCCATCCGCCACGTAGAACTGGAAAAACGCATGGCACGGTGCCAGCGCCATTTGATCTAACTCACCCACGTTCCAGACAGAAACAATGATACGGCGTGAATTTGGATCCTGCTTTAACTGTTGCAGCACGGTTTGCAGTTGATCAATCTTGCGACCATCCGCCGCACCCCAAGCGCGCCACTGCTTACCGTATATCGGCCCAAGATCGCCATTCTCATCGGCCCATTCATCCCAAATGCTAACTTTATTGTCGTGCAGATAGCCAACGTTGGTGTCACCGTTGAGGAACCACAACAGCTCGTGAATGATTGAGCGCAGATGGCAGCGCTTGGTGGTCACCAGCGGAAAACCGTCTTGCAGACTGAAACGCATCTGGTGGCCGAAAATCGATAAGGTTCCGGTGCCTGTTCTGTCTCCCTTCTGCGTTCCCTCATCAAGCACTTTCTGCATCAATTCCAGATACTGTTTCATTTCACCCTCACTACGCGATTAAAAAATTCACCGTGCAGCCTCCCGCTGATGTCAGCAAGGACGCCGCTCACGGCAAGTTATTGCTATTTTTACACCTTACGACGATAGGCCCAGACCATCATAAGGATACCGGCAAACACCATCGGCAGCGATAGAATCTGTCCCATGCTGATGAAATTACCGAACAGTCCAAGCTGAGCGTCCGGCTGACGGAAAAATTCGGTGACAATGCGGAACACACCGTAGCCAATCAAAAACAAGCCGGAAACGCTGCCCATTGTGCGCGGTTTACGAATAAACAGATTTAACAGAATAAACAGCGCAATACCTTCCAGCGCCATCTGATAAAGCTGGGAGGGATGGCGCGGCAACATGCCGTATTGATTGAAAATCGCCTGCCATTGCGGGTCGGTTACCGCCAGCATCAAATCTTCGCTGCGCGCTCCGGGGAACAGCATCGCCCACGGCGTATCGGTAGTGACGCGGCCCCACAGTTCGCCGTTGATAAAGTTACCCAAGCGCCCAGCACCCAGCCCGAAAGGAATCAGAGGAGCGATAAAATCGGCAACCTGAAAGAAGTGGCGCTTGGTACGACGGGCAAACCACAGCATGACGCAAATCACCCCAACCAGACCGCCGTGGAACGACATACCGCCATCCCACACTTTGAACAGGTAAAGCGGGTTGCTGATGAACGAGGGGAAAGCATAGAACAGGACATACCCCAGACGACCGCCCACGAACACCCCGAGGAATCCGAGGTAGAGCAGGTTTTCTACTTCTTCTTTCGTCCAGCCGCTACCCTGTTTATTCGCCCGGCGCACAGCCAGCCACATGGCAAACACAAAGCCCACCAGATACATCAGCCCATACCAATGGAGCGAAACGGGTCCAAGGGAGAAAATCACCGGATCAAATTGAGGAAACGCCAAGTAACTCGTTGTCATCGATCACCACATGCTTGTCTGTTTTATCTCACGACGTTGTTTATCCCCCGGTACGGGAAGTCGTAAAAGGGGAAACCTTGTTTGCCAGCGCCCTCTCAGCATTAACGCCTTGCGCACTGGCGGCGGTTGCGCATGATAGCACAGAGCAGCCGCTACGCAGCGTGCAAGCTCAGGAAAAGTTATGTAAACAGGATGTTACCATTGACACACTTTGTCAGCGCCCACCGCGGGCAAACGCCCCCAAACCGCGCTCTTCGAGGAAAAGTGCAATCCACTGGCGCACTTCGCTGGCGCTACGCGCCGCCAATAGACGTTGGGTCAGCGCTTGTACCTCAGTCAGCACCAATTGACGCAGCAGGTATTTTACCCGCGCGACGCTACGGCCATTCATACTGAATGTGCGATAGCACAACCCGGTCAATACCAGCGATCCCATGGCCTCACCGGCCATTTCGCCACAGACAGAGACTTCAAGATCAAGACGTTGGCATTCGCGAGCGATACCTGCCAGCGCCTCCAACATGGACGGATGCAGGCTGTCATAGAGTGATGCCACATGCGGGTTATTGCGATCTACGGCCAGCAAATATTGGGTCAGATCGTTAGTGCCTACCGAGACAAAATCGATACGAGAGGCTAGGTGCGGCAGCAAAAACAGGTCGTGTATTCAATGAGTTGATGTAGCATCAAACGTAGTACTCGCGTTCGATGTAAGTACCGATGATCCTATCGTGCATTTTGGATGATTTTGAATATCCGGGGCTTTGTTGAATAAATAGAACTTTTGGGTAATCATCGGAGCAGATCACCACAGTTGTTTCAAAATCAGGTCTCCATGGCAAAACAAAATTTTAAAATCACCAACTGGCCCTCTTATAACAAGGCCCTCAAGCAGCGC
>NZ_JAHWCO010000627.1:0-1325 GCF_020054415.1 Candidatus Symbiopectobacterium sp.
ACGAAAACGAAGGCGATGTCTCCGCAGACGAACGGCATCTGCGAGCGCTTCCATAAAACCATTTTGCAGGATTTTTATCAGGTTACGTTCCGCAAGAAGTTATATGGAGACCTGGAAAGCCTGCAGGTAGATCTGGACAACAGGTTGTGGCAGTACAATAATGAGCGAACTCATCAGGGAAAAACGTGCTGCGGGCGTACGCCGGTGGCCACTTTACTCGATGGAAAACGGATCTGGGCAGAAAAGAATCTGAACCAGATGTAATCTGATAGACACCTGTATAAATAATCGGTAACTGTCAGATCAGGTCTGAGCTAGTACAAATTAACATGCGCGGTCCCGACCAGCGCATAATAGCGCGAATCTGTTCGCGCTTTTGGCCGGTTGATAGCAATGGATTGGGCAATGCTTACAGGCCGGCTTCTCTTCGCCAAACTGATAGCGCTCAAGGCGGTTAGTGGCATAGGCAGAAAGTTGCTGGTAGCGATCGCCGTACTCCACCTCTGCGGGATGATGCTTTTCATAAAAGATCGATCATTAGCAGAACGGTGCGCAGTTCTCGCAGACGATATTTTCCCATCGGTTTTCGTGCCATGGTTGGCCTCTCATCCGGCTATTTCAATTAATGCATTTTACTGGGTGAGATACCATGAATGTCAAAAAAAGCGGGGAAAAAGGGAGTAGGGAGGAAAACGGCGAGAGGCAGCGCTCTCGCCTGAAGATGACAGCATCTCGATGAAGCCGTTACGCCTGACCAAACTGGGCCTGATGCAGACGGGCATAGCTGCCGCTATTATCGAGCAGATCCTGATGACTGCCTTGCTCAATATTCCGTCCCTCATCCACCACCACGATACGATCGGCGTTCTGGATAGTCGCCAGGCGGTGTGCGATCACCAGCGTCGTACGCCCGCTTGATAGTTCGCTTAGCTATTGCTGAATAGCCTGTTCAGTTGCCGTATCTAACGCGGAGGTCGCCTCGTCCAAAATCAGGATCGGTGGTTTTTAAAGGAAAATCCGCGCTATGGATAAAAACTGTACTAGCTCAGATCTGATCTGACAGTTACCGATTATTTATACAGGTGTCTATCAGATTACATCTGGTTCAGATTCTTTTCTGCCCAGATCCGTTTTCCATCGAGTAAAGTGGCCACCGGCGTACGCCCGCAGCACATTTTTCCCTGATGAGTTCGCTCATTATTGTAATGCCACAACCAGTTGTCCATATCTACCTGCAGGCTTTCCAGGTCTCCATATAACTTCTTGCGGAACGTAACCTGATAAAAATCCTGCAAAATGGTTTTATGGAAGCGCTCGCAGATGCC
>NZ_JAHWCO010000063.1:0-5052 GCF_020054415.1 Candidatus Symbiopectobacterium sp.
AGCCCAGCGAAACGACGGATCTTCGCAACGTAAAATCATGCAGTTAGGCCTCATGAGAAAAGTGTACACCTGAGATGACAAGCATTTTCAACCAAAACTGGCATGGAAAAACAGCATGATTACCTATTATTCAACAAAGCCCCGACGTGACATCGCGCTTGGCGGGCAGGATGCGCCGCTGGTGCAGGGTTTTCACTATGCGTTGCTGATGCACCCGGATGAGCGTCGTGTAGTGCTCAATATCGGAGGGATTGCCAATATCTCCCTGCTGGCGCCTGACTGTCCGGTACGTGGCTATGATACCGGGCTAGGGAACATGTTGCTGTATGACTGGATCTGGCGTCGTCAGAGGCAACCCTATGATAAAGACGCGCAGTGGGCGGCAACCGGACAGGTTAACGTCCCCTTGTTGCGCCGCATGCTGGCCGATCCCTATTTCGCTTTACCTGCACCTAAAAGCACCGGGCGCGAATACTTTAATCTGGGCTGGCTGGAAAAGCAGCTTGCGGGATATGGCACCCTTGCGCCTCAGGATGTACAGGCCACACTGGCGGAGCTAAACGCCGTCAGCATTGCCGACCAGGTGCTGTTAACGGGAGGCTGTGAACGTGTGCTGGTGTGCGGCGGCGGGGCGCGCAATCCCCTGTTGATGGCGCGTCTGTCTGCATTGATGCCCTGCATTGAGGTCAATACCACCGATGAGTGTGGAGTGAACGGCGACGATATGGAGGCGCTGGCTTTTGCCTGGCTCGCTGCGCGCACCTTGTCGGGACTGCCCGGTAATCTGCCGTCAGTGACCGGTGCCAGCAAAGCGACGATATTGGGGGCGATTTTTCCCGTTCTGAACGACTAATCAGATTTTGCTGAGAGGTCGTTGTAAAACCCGTTGTTACACTGTTGTTTTCTGTGACTCGACAGGCTGTGTCGTGGTCACCTGGTGATAACCTTCAGACAGGTAACAACGGGAAAGTAACAATGAAAATAATGCTATCGGGACGCGCTGGCGTGCTGTTAGGGCTTATGATTCTGTCCGGCTGTAGCGGTTTTAACCGGCAGACACCGGTAAAAACGCTGCATTATCAGTGTGGCACCCTGCCGCTCACCGTGACGCTGAAACAGGATATCCAGACAGCGGAAGTGCATTTCCTGCTGGATGGCGAGCGTCTTCAACTTCCTCAGGTGGTTTCCGCCTCAGGCACCAAATACAGCAATAACCGGTATACCTTCTGGAGCAAGGGGGAACGCGCCTTTATTGAGCGCAGCGGACATATCATTGCGGATGATTGCCTCCTACAGAATGCGCCTTGACTCAACGTGTTACATTGAGATTTTCCCGCTGTGGGCGCAGAATGGAATGATGATTTTCGTCCCGATACACCACAGCAGGATGTTATGACACAGGATAACACTTCACTTCCCTCCGCCGCATTTCCGACTGAAGATGAAATTGCGGACGTCAGACGCGAATATACCAGTGGCGGTTTACGCCGCAATGAATTGACCGCCAACCCACTCGATTTGTTTGATAAGTGGCTCAAGCAGGCGTGCGATGCGCGCCTGTCCGATCCTACCGCGATGTGCGTTGCCACTGTCGATGAGCAGGGCCAACCCTACCAGCGCATCGTGTTGCTCAAACACGTCGATGAGCAAGGTATGGTGTTTTACACCAATCTGGGCAGTCGCAAGGCACAGCATCTGGCGCTGAATTCGCGTATCAGTTTACTGTTTCCCTGGCACAGCCTGGATCGCCAGGTGATTGTGACGGGGCATGCTGAACGTTTATCCACCATCGAGGTGTTGAAATATTTTCACAGCCGGCCGAAAGAGAGTCAGATAGGCGCTTGGGTTTCACAACAATCGAGCCGCATATCGGCCCGTGGCGTGCTGGAAAGCAAGTTTTTAGAACTGAAACAAAAATTCATGAAAGGCGAGGTGCCGTTACCGAGCTTTTGGGGCGGATACCGTGTGGCCATTGATACTGTCGAATTTTGGCAGGGCGGGGCGCATCGTCTGCATGACCGCTTTATCTACCAGCGCGACGGCGAGAACTGGCAAATCGATCGTCTGGCACCTTAAGTGCTGCGAATTGTGGCAAATATCCCCTTTAAATACTGGCGCTTCCCTCGGGGGCGCTTTATTCTATGACGTTACGTTATTTCCCTTGGAATACGTTTTTTTAAACATCGTTTATTTTACGAAAATGGGGCGATTGATGGCGAGTGGTAACCTGATTCAACAATTGCAAGAGCGGGGCCTGGTTGCTCAGGTAACGGACGAAAACGCGTTAGCAGAGCAGCTGGCGCAGGGGCCAATTGCACTGTATTGCGGTTTCGATCCGACCGCTGACAGCTTGCATTTGGGGCATCTGGTGCCGCTGTTGTGCCTGCGTCGCTTCCAGCTTGCGGGACACAAACCCGTGGTATTGGTCGGTGGAGCCACTGGACTTATCGGCGATCCGAGCTTTAAAGCCACAGAGCGTAAACTCAATACCAACGAAACCGTGGGCGAGTGGGTTGAGAAGATTCGCGATCAGGTTTTGCCGTTCCTGGATTTTGATTGCGGCGACAATAGCGCTGTCATGGCGAACAACTATGACTGGTTCGGCGGCATGAACGTGCTGACTTTCCTGCGCGATATCGGTAAGCACTTCTCCGTTAACCAGATGATTAACCGCGAAGCGGTGAAACAGCGTTTGAACCGTGATGATGTGGGTATCTCTTTTACCGAGTTTTCTTACAGCCTGTTGCAAGGATATGATTTCGCGGCGTTGAACGAAAAATATGGCGTTGCGTTGCAGGTCGGCGGCTCCGACCAATGGGGTAATATTACCTCCGGGATCGATCTGACCCGTCGCTTGCACCAGAATACGGTGTTCGGCCTGACCGTTCCGTTGATCACCAAATCAGACGGCACCAAATTTGGTAAAACGGAAGGCGGCGCAGTCTGGCTGGATGCCAAGAAAACCAGCCCGTATAAATTCTACCAATTCTGGATCAATACCGCCGATGCGGATGTTTATCGTTTCCTGAAGTTCTTTACCTTCCTCAGCATTGAAGAGATTACCGCGTTGGAAGAAGAGGACAAAAACAGCGGCAAGGCGCCGCACGCCCAGTATGTGCTGTCAGAAAACGTCACGCGTATGGTGCATGGTGAAGAGGGTCTGCAAGCGGCGCAGCGCATTACGCAGAGCATGTTCTCAGGTGCACTGAATGCGCTGACAGAGAATGACTTTGCACAGTTGGCACAAGATGGCATGCCGGTTATTGAACTGGGGCGTGATGCTGACTTGCAGCAGGCATTGGTAAAGGCCGAACTGGTCCCTTCTCGTGGTCAGGCGCGTACCATGATCGCCTCAAATGCGGTGACCATTAACGGCGAAAAACAGTCTAACCCTGAGTATGCCTTCACGAATAGCGATCGTCTGTTTGAACGCTATACGCTGCTACGCCGTGGTAAAAAGCACTACTGCCTGATTTGTTGGACGGCATAAGAAAACAACATGCATAAGGGAGCGAAGTCTCCCTTTATTCTTGGTAACACTCCGAGGTTAGTGATAAGCAAGGTCAGGTTGTTGATAAATGAAAAACATTCCTTCTATTCAGTCCCATGTGGTTTTTGGACATGCAGGGAACAGTGCCGCAGAGTTTCCGATGCGGCGTATGGACGCAAACGTTTGGCCGCTCAATACGGTACAATTCTCCAATCATACGCAGTATGGGCAGTGGACCGGTAGTGTGATGGATGCCAGTCATTTGACCGACATTGTGCAGGGGATTGCCAATATTGACAGACTGGCGCGTTGCGATGCGGTGCTGAGTGGCTATATCGGTTCCCCCGAGCAGGGCGCCAGCATTCTGGATATCGTCCGTCAGGTTAACGCGGCGAATCCGCAGGCGATCTATTTTTGCGATCAGGTGGTGGGTACGCCCGAGAAAGGTTGTTTTGTGGCACCCGGTGTTTCGGGTTTCCACTGTAACTAGTCGCTGCTGGCAGCCGATGTAATTGCGCCGAACCTGCCGGAACTGGAACTTCTGGCTGGTGTGACGGTGCACAATGTTTATGAGGCCGTTGCGCAGCGCGTCAGCTCTGTGAGCGTGGACCGAAAATCGTGTTAGTTAAACACCTCAGCCGCGCAGCACGCCGTGTTGACAGTTTTGAAATGTTGCTGGTTACGCCTACTGACGCTTGGCATATCCGCCGTACGCTGGTGGAGTTCGAACGTCAGCATGTTGGTGTAGGTGATTTGACAAGCGGCCTGTTACTGGTGAACCTGCTCAAAGGCGTTGCATTAGATAAGGCGCTGGAGCACACCATGGCAGCAGTATATGAAGTGATGCTGGTGACCAAAGAGATGGACGAGTACGAAATGCAATTGGTGGCGGCACAAGATGGCATTGCCAACCCACGTCATCATTTTCAGGCGGAACGCCTCAGTTAATGGCGCGTTAGGCGGCACCCTTGGGTGCCGCACTCTCTCTTACCCTTTTAATCGTTCAACCTTCAATGCCGTTAACACCGCCGGGCGTTCTGCAATATGGTCGAGATAAGCGGCCAGGGCCGGATAGCGGAACATATCGAGCTTTAACGACTGCGCCCACCGCATCACGGTAAACAGATAGGCATCCGCAACGGAAAAACGATTTCCTACCAAATAGTTTTGTTCACCGAGCACGATGTTGATATAGCGGAAACGAACCTGAAGGTATTCCTGTGGCAGTTCCTTGTAGGTTTCTGGTGTACCTGGACGAAAAATGGGGGTAAACGTTTTGTGCAGTTCGGCGGAAATATAGTTAAGCCACTCAACGCAGTGATAACGCGCCATGGTGCCTAATCTATACTAGCTCAGACCTGATCTGACAGTTACCTATTATTTATACAGGTGTCTGTCAGATTACATCTGGTTCAGATTCTTTGTATTAGTCGCGACTAGATCTGACACTGGACCTTGAAAGGTTGAGAGTTACCGGTTTTGATATGGGTGTCTGATCCTTAAACAAAACGCGAGGTAACTCTCATGCTTCATACTAACAATCCCATTATCAAACACAAAGC
>NZ_JAHWCO010000289.1:0-1179 GCF_020054415.1 Candidatus Symbiopectobacterium sp.
CTGTGAAAAAACATGTTTATGACAAAAGTGGCCATCAGCGTTACCGTCGTCAGTCATGCAAACACGGATGGCTACAGGGCTTACAACGACGAACTTCCAAAAGTAAAACACATTGTTAGCAAGCTGTATACACAGCGTATTGAGAGTGCGCATTTGACACTGCGTAACCGATTGCAACGGCTCAATCGCAAGACGCTCGGACATTCAAAATCATCCGAAATGCACGATAGGATCATCGGTACTTACATCGAACGCGAGTACTATGTTTGATGCTACATCAACGCATTGAATACACGACCATGCCTTACTGATGACGCGTGCCCAAAACAACCTAGTGTTTGCCAAGATAATCAATCAGGCGCTCAGCTACACAACCCAACACTGGGTTACTCCCTCGCCGATAGCACAGGTAAAAATCCTTTACGCAGACCAGCCCCATCCACGTGTACCGGTGATGTATGACCCGACGATAGTTATCCTGTTTCACGGCAGGAAGATTGGCTATGTGGTTGATACCGTTTTTCAGTATGACGCAGAAAACTATTTGTTGATGACAGTGCCGCTGCCGTTTGAATGCGAGACGGTTGCCAGTGTTGAACAGCCTTTGGTGGGGATCTCCATCCGGATCGATACGCAGGTACTCCAGGCATTGCTGCTGGATATTGGCGATGATGATAGCGTTATTCGCCCGTGCTCAGGCTCTTGCGGTGTGAACAGTGTGCCGTTTACCGAAGAGATGCTGTGTGCCGTTGAACGATTGTTTTATGCGATGAAAACGCACCGTGATGCGCTAGTGCTGGGGGCGATGATCGTCAAAAAGATTACTTACCATATCCTGTGTGGGGAGGGGGGAGCGGCGTTGCAGGCGCTGGTCAACCGGCATACCCATTTCAGCCAGATCGCTAACGCGCTGCGTCGTATCGAAAATCACTATGCGGATAGCCTTAATGTGGAGCAATTGGCGGCGGAAGTGAACATGAGCGTGTCCGCGTTTCACCATAACTTCAAGGCGGTGACCAATACCTCACCGCTGCAATACGGCTTTGTTGAATAAATCAGAACTTGTAACGACTGCGCCCCATACGGGTCGATTGTTACGTGATGCGAATACTGTTCGGCATTCCTGATAGCGTGATCCGGTTAAGCGCTTTGACCATGGTCATGGCTTCACCCACCTGA
>NZ_JAHWCO010000328.1:0-5260 GCF_020054415.1 Candidatus Symbiopectobacterium sp.
ACGCGATAGAACGCCTGTGGAAAGTGATGAATGAGCATGCACGGAATAATCGCTATTTTGAAAACACCCGCGATTTTCGGGATGCAATATTCAATTTTTTCACCAATACGCTACCAGAAATAGCGGACTCGCTGACGTCCATAATTCACGATCGTTTTCAGGTGCTCAAACCTGCATCTTGAGGTTTATTGGGTATATCTATTTCAAGACGATGTCGGATCTTTTTGCATCAGTAAATTATCAATCATCCAAAACCCTGCCGGTCCTGGCGGATACTGTTTTGACCACACCACATCCATTTCAATCAGTTGCGGCCAACCTGCCATCGGAAGTTCCACCAACACCTGATGACCAAACTGGGCGACCAACCAGCGTGGCAGAATGCTCCAGCCAAACCCCTGTTCTGCCATTTCCAGCAGCATAAGGTAAGAGGGTGCAGACCAGATAACGCCTTCTTTTGGCTGGCGTTCTGTGCGTGTATAGGTATTCAGATAAAGTTGGCGTACCGTCGCCAACTGCTGCGGTGAGACAGACGGTTGCTGCGCCAATGCATGCTGTGCGGCAACAAAGATGGCCATTTCAGTTTTCACGTGTAGCCGTGAGGCGCTGATTTCTGTCGGATAGTGTGGTTGGGTACGAATCACCCCCATGTGCGCGCGCTGCGCCTTAAGCAGGTCGATGGCATCCTCATCTTCAGCGATCAGACACTCGAACTCAATATCAGGAAAGCGGGCAGAGAATGCATGCAGCAAGGGATCGTAATGCGCCGCTTTCCACATATCCGACAACACAAAGCTCAGGCGTGGCTCAATCCGGTTAGCCAGACGGGACGCCAGCGCATCCAGAGTGTCGCTGGCAGCAAGAATGGCCTCTACGTGCACACGCACCTTGTGGCCATCATCCGTCAGTCGCGGCTGATGCCCGGAACGATCGAACAGCACCAAGCCGAGATCGGCTTCCAGATTGGCAATGGCCGCGCTCACGGTGGATTGGCTTTTACGTAGCTGACGCGCAGCGGCCGAGAAAGAGCCAGTTTGCGCGGCGGTAACAAAGGCAATCAGGGATTCGGGGGAATAGCGCATCGCCGCTCTCTTTTTAAGTCCATCGCTCTTATCGATGGATATTAATTTCACTATTCCAGTAATAACGATATAACCTGCCTTCGTCAAGCGATGAGAGCTCTTCTCCACCGCCTGTTTTGTTAATTGATCCGATACCAAATTGATGAATAAAAGTGTGGTGATGTATGCAAGCTAACGCAGCAAACAGACAAACAACCGCGGTACAACGCCGAAGCGTGGGTGAGCGTGTGTTTCATGCTGTCGGCTACGAAGTGGTGGCACTCTTGATCACGGCTCCCATTGGTGCCTGGCTGTTTAACAAGCCGCTGTTTTCCATGGGTGCATTGGCTATTATGCTCTCCAGCATCGCCATGGTTTGGAATATCATCTACAACGCCCTGTTCGATCGCCTGTGGCCAGTATCTCGCGTGGCGCGCGGTGCCAAAGTGCGTATCTTGCACGGATTAGGTTTTGAGGGCGGTTTTACCCTGATTGGCCTGCCCGTTGCGGCCTGGATTCTGGGGATTACACTGTGGCAGGCGTTGATGGTCGAGTTCGGCTTCTTCCTGTTTTTCCTGCCGTATACCGTGGTGTATAACTGGGTATATGACAAACTGCGCGCCCGGTTTATGGCGCGCCGAGACGGCGAACGCGGGAAGTCGCCCGCTGCATCACGCCCCCACTAATGTCATCAGCCTTTGCGGTTGCTGGTTTTCAGGCGGCTTTTGAAATCGGCGTAGTCTGGCATCATCGGGCTGCGCCACAAATACCAAGCGGCAACGGTGCTAAAAGGCTGACACGGCAAGCTGAGTTCCGCCAATTCCCGGCGCGAGGGTACCGCATCGCGCTGATGCAAATAGCATAACCCTAAGCGGATGCCGAGGTCGTCCAGCGGCATAATGTCCATTCGTTCCAACCCATAGATTAGGTACATTTCAACCGTCCAGCGACCGATACCTTTCAACGTCGATAACCGTTCGATGAGCGTGTCGTCATCCATGGTCAGCGCCTGTTCTCGCGTAGGCACCAAACCGTCTCGTGCACCGTGTGCAATCGCGTGCAACGTTTCTGCCTTGCGCGTAGAGAAGCCACATTGGCGCAGTGCGTCTTTCTCACTGGCAGCAATCTGCTCGGCTGAAGGGAATACCTGTCCGTCAGTGCTAAACGCGTCCAACAGGCGGCGGATCATGGCATCACCCGCGCGAGTGGTGAGCTGTTGGTAAGCCACGGCACGCATCAGCGCTTCATAGGGTTCACGATGCGGGTGTGTTTTGTGCTGACATTCGCCGATGTGGTCCAGCAGCGCTTGCCAGCGCGGCCCAAGTGTGCGCAGATGTTCGCATGCCAGATGCACGCTCTGCGCCGAGTTCCATAATACCGGCTGCGGGTGTGACATACTTGATCCTGAACGTGAGAGAAAAAGGGTGGGCTTTCAGCATAAAAGAGTGAATCAGGGTTGTCACCCTGCGATGCGTTTATGGAATGAAAAATCAAGAATCAGTCAGGTATTCATCAGACGTAACCGGTAGGGTGTGATTGCTGTTGTGACCAGAGACTGCGAGGTGAGTGATGTCGACAAACGCACGCGCTTTTCCAGAGGAAGAGCGTGCTCTACGTGAAAATAGATGGTGGGATGCCCTGTGCCGACGCGATAAACAGGCTGACGGTCGCTTTGTCTATGGCGTTAAAACCACGGGAATATTTTGTATGCCTTCCTGTGCGTCCCGATTGCCGCTGCGGGAAAACGTGCAGTTCTTTGTGGATGCGGAGGCGGCGCGGCAGGCCGGGTTCCTGCCCTGTAAACGCTGCCTTCCAGGAAGTTCGTCCCGTGAGCAACGGCAAGGTGCGGCTATTGAGCACGCCTGCCAACTGATGGCGCAGTCCGAGACATCGCTGACGTTGGCGCAGGTGGCAACGGCGGTGGGTATCAGCCCTTACCATTTTCACCGGCTGTTTAAAGCACAGGTTGGCGTAACACTAAAACGTTATGCTGCCGCGTTGCGTGGTCAGCGTGTGCGCGCTTTGCTGAGCGGTGAGGTGCCGGTAACGCAAGCCACATTGGCGGAGGTTTTTCATTCCAGCGAGCAGTTCTATCAGGAATCTCATCAACTGCTGGGCATGCCGCCGTGCAGTTTTAAACACAAGGGGCAGGGCATGACGATTCATTTTGCGATTGGCACATGCTCGCTGGTGGCTGTTCTGGTGGCTGAGAGCGAGCGCGGGGTCTGCGCCGTTTTACTGGGAGATGATGCCACTGCATTGATAAACGAGCTGCACGCTCTGTTTGCCAATGCGACGTTGGTTGCAGGCGATGCGGCGTTTGATCAACGCATGGCGCTGGTCATCCGCGCTATTGATTCACCGGGTGCGCCGTTGACGTTACCGCTCGATATTCGTGGCACTGCGTTTCAACTGCGTGTCTGGTAGGCTCTGCGAGACATTCCTCGGGGAACTACGCTCAGCTACCGCGATGTTGCCGAAAAAATTGGTCAGCCGGACGCGGTGCGCGCGGTAGCTTGCGCATGTGCCGCCAACCGTCTGGCGGTGATTGTCCCTTGCCATCGGGTGATTCGCACCGATGGGGCGTTGTCGGGCTATCGGTGGGGCATCGCGCGCAAACGCCAACTGCTGGAGAACGAGGCTAAAGGATCCCATGATGGATGATCTGTTCGCGCACGAGGGCACACAGCTCTGGACGCAGACGCTGGCACCGGGTGCTGTGGTGCTGCGCGGATTCGCCGCTGAGAGTGCGCCAACGTTAATGCAGATGATTGACCAACTGACGCGCGTGGCACCGTTTCGACAGATGACCACGCAGGGCGGTTTTGTCATGTCGACTGCCATGAGCAATTGCGGCTCACTGGGCTGGGTGACGGATGCGCAGGGTTATCGCTATGCACGCCACGATCCCCTCACTGGATCGCTCTGGCCCGCGATGCCGCTGCTGTTTGCTCAACTGGCGCAACAGGCCGCGCACGAGGCGGGGTTTCCTGACTTTGTTGCCGATGCTTGTCTGATGAGCCGCTATGCGGTGGGTAGCAGGATGTCATTGCATCAGGATAAAAATGAACGGGATTTTTCCCAGCCGATTGTTTCCGTGTCGCTCGGGTTACCGGCCATCTTCCAGTTTGGCGGTATGCAGCGCAGCGATGCTGTGCTGCGTATCCCGCTGACGCAGGGCGATGTGCTGGTGTGGGGCGGACCGTCACGCCTGCGTTTTCACGGTGTGCAGGCCATCAAAGCAGGAACGGAAGATTACCGGTTTAATCTGACGTTTCGTAAGGCGGGGTAGGGAAAAGGGCAACCAGACTGCGACAAAATCACTTTACTCTTTGTCCTCCTCGGCGAAAGCCGGGGATCTCTGTAAGGATAAGCGCGTTTCTTCTGCAAGGGATTCCCGCTTTCATGGGAATGATGGAGGTGGTGGACGTTACTATTTTAGATAGGTTTGTCAGCAACCTGCCCCAAAGGCGCAGGTTGCTGGCGAGCAGGATTATTGTTTTTTGAAGTGCATGTAATCCAACGCACTTTCTGCGGCAATACGGCCTGAGTTCAGGGCGAAACCGAAGGTGCCACCGCCTAACAGCAGATCGTAAGTGTCGCCGTACGTGCCGCCTGCGTCATTATCGGTGACATACAGTCCTAGGATGGCATTGCCGTCCTTGTTGATGGCCTGCATATTCTCGTTAATTTTCACGCCGCACAGCGTGCCGAGTGCGGCAGGCTGCATTTTAACAGCATAGAACGGCTCGGTTTTCACCGGACGCAGGTAATCCATGTTCTTGTTGAACACTTCATCACGTTTTTGCGCGGCAAAGACGTTGTTCTGATCGATAGTCTCTTTCAGCACGCTGGCGTCAATGCCCATGGCTTTAGCCAGTGCGTCCAGCGTTTGTGCCTTGTAGACAAAACCGCGGTTTTTCTGGAGCTCTTTATCAAACTCTTCATCAAACTTAGTGAGCTTGGTGTTAGCGATAACCCAATTCACCAATCGGTACGTCGATCCCGTCGTTCACGTAATGTTTACGTGATGTTTCATCAAAGATGGAATACATGATGCAGCCGGCTTTGTTGAATAAATCAGAACTTGTAACGACTGCGCCCCATACGGGTCGATTGTTACGTGATGCGAATACTGTTCGGCATTCCTAATAGCGTGATCCGGTTAAGCGCTTTGACCATGGCCATGGCTTCACCCA
>NZ_JAHWCO010000061.1:0-2163 GCF_020054415.1 Candidatus Symbiopectobacterium sp.
ACGCGATAGAACGCCTGTGGAAAGTGATGAATGAGCATGCACGGAATAATCGCTATTTTGAAAACACCCGCGATTTTCGGGATGCAATATTCAATTTTTTCACCAATACGCTACCAGAAATAGCGGACTCGCTGACGTCCAGAATTCACGATCATTTTCAGGTGCTCAAACCTGCATCTTTAGGTTTATTGGGTATAGATAAGGCAGTGATCTTCAAGAGGTGAAGTCAGTGAAAAAACCATTTTATTCCGCTATTTTTGCGCTACTGACCGGCCTGATAGGGAATGTGAACGTTGCCGTTGCAGCCGATTTACAGGCTCAACTCGATCAGTTTTTTTATGCGCGTTTTCCAGACAAGCACAGTAGCGTCACCGTTATGATTAAATCTCCGCCGGAGCAATGGCCGCAGTGCGAAGCTCCCGTGCTCGCGTTGTCAAACAATACTCGCGTCTGGGGTAATGTCAGTGTATCCGTTCGTTGTGGCGACCAGCGGCGTTTCATTCAGGCTGAAGTACAAGTCACAGGGAATTACCTGGTGAGCGCTCGGCAATTACGCCGCGGAGTCGCTTTGACTACGTCTGACCTGAGGCAAAAGACAGGGCGATTAGACTTGTTGCCGCCACGTGCGCTGCTGTTGCCTAAAGATGCTATAGGGGCCGTGTTACTGCGCGATCTGTCGCCGGGACAACCATTGACCAGCGCCATGCTCCGTCGTGCATGGATAGTTAAATCAGGCCAAACGGTACAGGTGCTGGCGCAAGGCGTAGGCTTTAGTATTAACAGTGAAGGAAAAGCAATGGGTAACGCTGCTGTTGGTCAATCCGTGCGCGTACGTATGGCATCAGGGCAAATCGTCAGTGGTATTGCGGGTGAAGACGGTGTTATTTATATTGCGCAATAATAAATTAAAGTATTCGTCATTGTTGCCGATGATACCTACAGAGTAAATTTTGCGTCGCCCCTTCCTTTCGTGTGGCGTTTATGTAAACCTGAGTGGAATCAGGTTATTATTTAACCTTTTGACACCTCATTTTAGAGGGTAACATTATGAGCATTGAACGCACCCAGCCGCTGAAACCTGTCACTCAAGTACAGTCTCGCGACGCCAGTGGAGCGACGAAGCAAAAACGTGTACAAACGCCCACCCAAAGCGAAGTGGCAGGAACCCAGGTTAAGCTGAGCGACGCGCAAGCTCGTTTGATGCAGCCTGGCACACAAGATATCGATATGAATCGTGTGGAAACGCTGAAGCAGGCCATTCGTGATGGTTCTTTACAGATTGATGCGGGTAAAATCGCAGATGCACTGATCAAAGATACTCAAGACTTCTTGGCGACTAATTGATAATTATGGAAAAATTGCGAACAACGCTTGATGCGGTACTCGATACCCTAGACCAGCTGAACACTATCTTATCAGAAGAGCAAGCCCTGCTCGGTGCTGGTCATATTAACAGCGTTGCTTTACAGAAGGTTACTGATACTAAAAGTGCCACCTTGGCAACTGTGCAATATCTTGATAAGAATCGGCAGGAAATTGAAAATCGCTTGCAGCTTCATGCTCCCTACGAATCAGATGCTGAGCTATTCGAACGTTGGCAGGCTATTCAAGCATTAACGGCTCATTTGCATGATATGAACAAGCACAATGGCATGTTGCTGAATCAGCACATTTCCTATACTAATGAGGCCATTGCGATACTGAAACCTCGCCATGGTCAGAGCCTTTATGGCCCTGATGGACAATCATCAGGATTGGTGGTCGGCGGCAGGAAAATCAATTTATAACACCAAGTGTGTTACTCATAATTTGTATTAGTCGCGACTAGATCTGACACTGGACCTTGAAAGGTTGAGAGTTAACGGTTTTGATATGGGTGTCTAATCCTTAAACAAAACGCGAGGTAACTCTCATGCTTCATACTAACAATCCCATTATCAAACACAAAGCCGGCCTGCTCAATCTCGCCGAAGAACTCGGTGACGTATCAAAAGCCTGCAAGATCATGGGCGTGTCACGCGGTACATTTTACCGTTATCAGGAACTGGCTGCTGAAGGCGGCATTGATGCGCTGGTTAACCAGAACCGTCGGGTTCCGAACCTGAAGAACCGCGCCGACGAAGCCACTGAACGCGCGGTTGTTGATTATGCTATTGAGTTCCC
>NZ_JAHWCO010000512.1:0-11731 GCF_020054415.1 Candidatus Symbiopectobacterium sp.
AGCCCAGCGAAACGACGGATCCTCGCAACGTAAAATCATGCAGTTAGGCCTCATGAGAAAAGTGTACACCTGAGATGACAAGCATTTTCAACCAAAACTGGCACGGAAAAACAGCATGATTACCTATTATTCAACAAAGCCTGACAAACTTCACTGGGTGAGACCTTCCATGGTTAATGCAAACAGTTCCGCGGGAATGGTTGACAAGGATTATGCTATCAGAATTAAAAGTCGTGACGATGAATAAGCTCATCTTCGCTCATCAACCGGTAGTTTTCCTCTTCGCCAGACGGTTTTCAAATAATTTCCGTTAACGGAAAAACAGTTTATTGCGGCTTTTCTGAGCGGCCACGGGCACGCTGTCAGGCGATTCAGTCTGACGGAGCCCCGATTCATGAAACTGACCTCCCTTGCTTTCCTGCCGGCTCTGCTGCCGGTATCCGTACTGGCCGGCACTGTTCTCTTCACTGACAGTCATCATCTGCCGGCAAACCTGCCCCCGGGTGTGCCGGTGGTGCTTCTTGATGGTCCTGACCGGCTGCAGGCCGATATTTTTGGTGAGCTGCCTGCAGACCCCCGGCAGGCCGAAGCACAGGTTAGGCAGGTTATGGCATCACCTGCCTGGCAACAAAAACAGCTGCAGCTGAATGATTCTTATCGCCAAGTGGTCCGGGCGTGGGAACTGGGCATCAAAAAAGTGCCGGCGGTGGTGTTTGATGACCGCGATGTGGTGTACGGCACCACGGATGTGGCGGTGGCCACTTCCCTGCGTAACCGGGGAGGTGGTCAGTGAAGACAAAATCCTCCCGCTTCAGAACCACGCTGTGCTCGCTGGGTGTTGCCACGGTGCTGGGTACGGCAACCGCGCCGGCAGCTGTTGCCGCACTTAACACCGCGCAGATTATTGCCAGCGCCGTGTCGCAAAACTCTATCAGCTGGCGTGTCAGCGGCATCTGTTACTGGCTGTTCTGCACCCCCTTTGGCTGCAAGGTGCGCACGTCGGTCAAAGTCACTCACTTTATTCCCCAGACAGTGGTTTCAACCTATGTCGCGCCGGGCGGCAACCCGTGGCAGGAAATGGCGTTTGTCAGCCAGACTGCCGGCGGGCTGGAGAGTGCCGTGACCAGCGGGCTTTCCGGTGTTTCTGCCGGCGGAGCCAATCCGGCCGACATGAAAAATCCCGGCCAGCGCAAGTCCGCAGTTCGTTTCAAGTATGCCGATGTGATTGGCCACCCGGCCACGTCCCTCATTGGCGGCAGTATTCCGGGCTACTCCTGTGATACCGCAGCCACCCCGTTAATGCCTTACTTCCTGAGCACGCTAGATTCGGCGGCCTGGCGCACGGGCGTGCCGGAGTCCCTCTATCCGGAAGCGCTGGTTCCCGGTCAGCGGGAAATTGGCAGTCAGGCCGCAGCGAATATGTGGGGCAACGTCTATCCCCGTTCGGGGTTTATCAGCCAGACCGATGATGACAAAGCCTCTGCCGTGGTGGCGCAGCGTGTGGCAGACATTATCACCCGCGTCGGGCAGCCGCATGTGTATCAGGTGCTCAAAGGCAACCGCCATGACGGGTACTGGCCGCCTGGCGAGGTCACGGAAAACACCGGCACACGCAATCACAAATGGCAGCGGCTAGCCTCCCACATGACACAGTCATGTGCCGTCTTCCCGGACTGGAGCCACACCGCCGCGAGCGATAACAACGAAGCCTTTGCGCTCTGGCAGCCCTACAGCTGCTGCAAAAATCGCGGGCAGAAATTTCTGGGCAGCACTGATATCTGATGAGGAAAACCGTGAAAAAAACACCTTCATTTTCAGCCGTTCGCGTAAGCCTGCTGCTGACCGGATCCCTGCTGACTGTTCTTCCGGCGGCGCATGCGGCCGATGATGACAACACCATCCTTGGCATGTCCCTGCCACAGGTGAACAACAGCGCCATCGGTTACGGCAAGTCCGTGGATGGTGTGGTGTCGGACAAGCTGTTCTACACCCTCGGGGGCGGATCGGTCATTTCCCAGCCGGCCACGCGCGGAAATATGCAGAAGCTGGGGCTGAACACCGGCTGGAGCAGTGACATGATGTGCGGCAATTTCGACCTGAAAACCACCGTCGGCAACCAGCTCAACGGCGTCACATCCGGCTTTAAAAACCTGATGGGTGACGTGATTCAGGGGGCCACCGGTGCGGTGGCCAGTCTGCCGGCGATGGTCATTCAGCGGGCCAACCCCGGTCTGTATGACATGCTCACCAACGGCGTGCTTCAGGCCAATGTGTCATTCGACAAGGCACAGCTCAACTGCCAGAACATGGCGAAAAAGATGATGGACTTCAGCGACAGCAGTAACTGGACACAGCAGGCCATGATGGATGAGTACAAGTCCATCGTGAACAGCGGCGACGCTGATGCGGTCCGGGCCGATGATGCAGGCAGGAACGCCACTGGCGCGTCGGGCAGCAACTGGATCGGGGGAGAGAAACGCGGCGGCGCGGGCCAGCCTGCCATCCGTATCACCCAACTCAACGGTGGGCGAAAGCAGCTGTAACGGCGGCACGTGCTCTAAATTCGGCAGCGCTGAGGAGGCGGCGGCCATGACCGTGAAGGTGCTGGGCGACAAATCCATGCGCACCTGCGCCAATGCCAGCGAATGCACCAGCGGTGATGCCGGGAACCAGCCCGGGACGACCGTTGCCGGCACCGGGTTTGCGCCCCTGCTGGAAGACGCAACCAAAGCCAACGCTGAGCAGCTGGTGAAACTGGTCAACGGCACAGAGAAGCCCACGACGGAGAATCTGGCGAAGCTGAAAACCGGCGGACTGCCGGTGACGGCCGGCGTGATTAAAGCCCTGCAGCGTGACCCGGATAATGCAGCCCTGACAGCCCGGCTTGCCGGCGAGCTGGCCATGTCCGACACGGTGGAAACGGCACTCCTGATGCGCCGCATGATGGTCACCGGTATGTCAGAGCCGAATGCCGCCGCCCAGCCAAAGGCAATCGGTGCTGCCGGTGAGCGCATCGGGGCGCTGGACCGTGAAATCGCGGCGCTCAAAACCGAGATGGAGATGAAGCGCGAGCTGTCCCGCAACTCTGTGCTGACCATTATCGAGCGCGAGAACCAGCGTGTTCAAACCAACCCGCAGACCCAGGCTGATGACAATACCGACAGCCGCTTCAATCAGATGGCCACGCCGAAACAGGCCGAATGAGGAAACAGGCATGCAGAATAAAATGACTGTCAGGAAAGCCCTGACCCGTGCCGGCATCTTCCTCGCCTGCATGGCGCTGTTCATGGTGGTCTCGCTGATGGTGGCGGACACCGCCATGAAACACCCGGGTGAGGCTGCTGCATTCCGGCGCTGGATGCAGTCGACGCGCGACGGCTGGCTGATATGGCGGCTGGCGCTGTATGCGCTGGTTGCGTGGGGCCTCTGGAAAATCCGGCATGCGCCGGGTTTTCGGGAGGAGTACCGGCGGCCGCTGCTGCGCATCAGCGTGGTCAGTGTGCTTTTTATCGCGTTGTGTGAGTACGCGATGTTTACCGGTCCGGGAGTCTGACGATGACAACAAACAGCTATCTTGAGTATTTTCTCACGCTGCTCGGCTGGGTGATCAATAACGGCCTGTGGAACGCCCTGCTGGGCACCGGCTTATTTGTCCTGCCGCTGGTATTTAAGGTGGTGGGTATCTGGGGCTTTGTTGAATAAATAGAACTTTTGGGTAATCATCGGAGCAGATCACCACAGTTGTTTCAAAATCAGGTCTCCATGGGCTTTGTTGAATAAATAGATTTTATGCTGGCAGCCCAGCGAAACGACGGATCCTCACAACGTAAAATCATGCAGTTAGGCATCATGAGAAAAGTGTACACCTGAGATGGCAAGCATTTTCAACCAAAACTGGCATGAAAAAACAGCATGATTACCTATTATTCAACAAAGCCTCATGAAGGTGTTAGAGTTCGGCTTTTTGCTTGTCGGTAATAAATATCTTCATAGTGGGTGAGCATGATCTTCTTACCGAGTAAAATCAAGCATCTTCAATGATCACGGGTATATAGAACATAGATTATGTTCTGAGATAAAAATATCCGTAGAAGGCAAACACCTTATTTGTAGGCAACTATAATGATATTCAGACACATAATAGAGTAATATCCAAATACGCCCCCAAATTTAGTGTATGTGGAGTATCAACATAAGGAATTTCGCCAAGCAGCGGCGCAGGAATATGACGTTGCAGCGTCTCCAGATAGTCTTGATGCCAGCGTCCGGTCGGTTGAATATTGTTAGCAATCCACCCCGCCAGCGTCAATCCTGCCTGCGTAACGGCCTGAGCCGTCAGTAACGCGTGATTGATGCAGCCCAATTTGATGCCCACCACCAGAATCACCGGCAATTTCTCGTGCTGTACCCAGTCGGCATACGTCTGCTGCACAGTCAGTGGCGTGAACCAACCCCCCGCGCCTTCCACCAGCACCCAATCAGCCTTTTCGGTCAAGGCCGCCAGACCGCGCGACATCACCTCGAAATCGATGTGCTGCTGCTCAACCCGGCTCAATATATGCGGCGAGGTTGGCTCAATAAACACCAACGGATTGACCTCATCGTAAGTAAGCGACACGTTGCTGCACGCTTGCAGATGGCAAGCATCTTCATTACGAATGCCCTGTGGGGTCATCTCTGCACCGGAAGCTACCGGCTTATAGCCCGCACAGCGATACCCTTCCCGTGCAGCAGTCTGTAGCAATGCGCCGCTGGCGATGGTTTTGCCCACTTCTGTGTCTGTTCCGGTAATAAACCAACGTTTAGTCACGATAAATAATTCCATAAACCAAATGATAACTGAGGGGAAAGCCGCCCGGTGCAGCAGGATAAACCTGTGCCAGCGCTTGTAACCGCCGCCGGGTAAGCAAACCGCGCGAACGATCGCCATGTAACCAGGTGGCGCCAATCCCTTTCAACGAGTGCATCACATCGCTTACGGTCGCAAAACGGTAGGTCAGCGTGTGCGGGTAGAGCCTATGACGATAAGGGCGGCAGGCATAGGCGATTTGTGCCAACGGCAAAAAATCATTGACGCGTTTTGATCCATCCAAGCTCAGCCATGCTTGCGCCAGTTCGCCGAGGGAATCTTCAGCCAGCGTAGAAAACACCACTGCGCCGCCGGGACGCGTGGCCCGATAACAGGTCGCAATCGCACGCGGCAGATCTTCGCACCATTGCACCGCCAGATTGCTGAAGCAAAGATCGATTCTTGCATCCGCTAACGGCAAATGTTCAATATCCCCTTGTACGTAGGCATCTGCACTGTGTTCAGCCACAGCCTGTTGCAACATGCCAGCAGAAAGATCCAGGGCGATCACCTGTTTACCCAGCGCACTCCAGCGTTGACTGAAATGGCCGGTGCCGCAGCCCGCATCCAGTATCCGCTGTCCGGCCAGCGGTAGCGCCAAGGTCATCAGATGCTCACCGCTGGTCCGTTGCAATTCGGCAAATCGGGTGTAGCGCTGTGCCGCACGACCAAAAGCCTGCGCAATGGCCCGCTTGTTATGCAATTTATTACTCATTGACACCCTCTCCTTGCTCATACGCCACAGAGTGCAAAACTGCAAGCAGACGGGCGATGTCATCACCCGTGTGGCTGGCCGTCAGCGTAATACGCAGCCGCGCACTACCGGGCGGCACGGTGGGCGGGCGCATCGCACTGACCCAGAGTCCCTGTTCACGCAAACGCTGTGCCACGCGCAACGCGGCAACATTGTCGCCGACAATCAACGGTTGAATGGCACTGTGGGATGGCATCAAGGTAAAAGGCAAATCCCCAGCTCCGGCGCGAAACTGAGCAATATGGCGGCCTAGCCTGTCACGTAGCGCATCACCCTGCTGAATACAGAACAACGCCGCGTGTAATGCGCAAGCTTGGGCCGGTGGCATGCTGGTGCTGTAGATCAGATGACGGGCAAACTGCAAGAAATAGTCGGCCACCGATTCGCTGCACAACAGTGCAGCTCCGCTCACGCCAAACGCCTTGCCGAACGTCACGACCAGCAATTCGGGTTTTATCCCCTGTTGCCAGCAACTGCCACGGCCCTGCTGGCCGCACACGCCTATCCCGTGTGCATCATCTACCATCAGCCAGGCGCCGTGCGCCTGCGTCAACGCGTGCAGTGCCCCCAGCGGTGCGCTGTCACCGTCCATACTAAAAATACCTTCCGTGACAGCAAGGGTTTCGCCTGGGCAATAACCTGCCAGCAGGCGTTGCAGCGCTGCAGGTTGATTGTGCGCAAAGCGCCGCAGAGTGGCCGGTGACTGTGCGGCAGCTTCCAGTAATGACGCATGGCTGAGCTTATCCGCCAGAATGCGATCTTGTCCCTGCATCAGGGCGGCAACCACCGCTTGATTCGCGGCATAACCGGAGACAAACAGCAGCGCACGCGGGTAACCCAGCCATTGTGCCACTTCTCCCTCCAACACCGCATGCGCATCGGTATACCCTGTGACATGTCCTGAACCGCCGCTGCCCACGCCATAGCGCGTTGCACCGGTTTGCCAGGCCCCAATAATGGTTGGATGCTGGCTTAAGCCCAGATAGTCATTGCTGGAGAAATTCAGGTAGCGCTGCCCTTGCTGCGTCAACCAACGCCCACCGCCCTGATTAACAATACGTGAGCGATAAGCATCTTGCTCATGGCGCGCGATCAGCGCCGTATCTACGCGTTTTTGCCATCCCATAAGTGTTACACGGCAGCGTTATAGAACTGTTCAGTATCGGCTTCCAGCACCTGCTGCGCCAGCAGAATCTGCTGTTGGTTGTCACCGGCCCCCGTTTCCGTTTGCTGAGGATTGAGACCCAGTTTGCGAAACAGGATCAAATCCTTGTCTTCTTTCGGATTGGGGGTGGTCAGCAGCTTGCAGCCATAAAAAATGGAGTTGGCACCAGCCATAAAACACATGGCCTGGGTCTGCTCGCTCATCTGTTCGCGACCCGCAGACAGGCGCACGTGGGAGGTGGGCATCATGATGCGAGCAACGGAGATAGTGCGAATAAAATCGAAAGGTTCAACATCGTCGTTATTTTCCAGCGGCGTACCTTTTACTTTCACCAGCATATTGATTGGCACGCTTTCCGGCGGCGTCGGCAGGTTTGCCAGTTGCACCAATAATCCGGCACGATCGCGCACCGTTTCGCCTAATCCGACAATGCCGCCGGAGCAGACTTTAATTCCCGCGTGGCGCACTTTGTCCAGCGTATCCAGTCGTTCCTGATAGGTACGGGTGGTGATGATGTTGCCGTAGAACTCCGGCGAGGTGTCAAGGTTATGGTTATAGAAATCCAGCCCGGCGTCAGCCAGTCGTTCCGCCTGATCGCCGTGTAAAGTGCCTAACGTCATGCAGGTTTCCATCCCCATTTCCTTGACGCCTTTCACCATCTGTTCCAGATAAGGCATATCGCGCTCATGGGGATTTTTCCAGGCGGCTCCCATACAGAAACGGGTTGAGCCTGCCGCTTTAGCCTGACGCGCGAAATCCAGCACCTGCTCGACCTGCATCAATCGCTCCGCTTCCAGCCCGGTGCGATAACGCGCACTCTGTGGGCAATATTTGCAATCCTCCGGGCAGGCGCCCGTTTTGATGGAGAGCAACGTGCTGACCTGCACCTGACGCGGATCGAAATGCTGACGATGCACCTGCTGCGCCTCAAATATCAACTCTAAAAACGGTTTATCAAACAGTTGTTGCGCTTGCTCCAGCGTCCAATGAATACGTTCTGCCATATGGTTGGCCTCTTTGTTCGACAGGGTGCCATGCCGCCAGTGCGACATGAAAATGTGGCGTAAGTGTAAATTACAACGCTATACTGTCAACCACATGAGTGTTAATTTAGTTTACAACACGGTTTATTGATAATGTTGCTTTCGAACGCAGACTTGGAATTTGATCAACGCTATATCTGGCATCCTTATACCTCAATGACACACCCCCTTCCCTGTTATCCGGTGGTAGCGGCACATGGGTATCACCTGCAACTAGACGATGGGCGAGAGTTGGTGGATGGCATGTCTTCTTGGTGGGCGGCGATCCACGGCTATAACCACCCGCGTCTGAACCAGGCCTTGCAGCAGCAAATAGCTCAGATGTCGCATGTGATGTTTGGTGGCATTACACACCCTCAAGCCATCGCGCTATGCCAACGGCTGGTCACTATTACGCCTGCACCGTTGGAGTGTGTGTTTCTGGCCGACTCTGGTTCGGTGGCCGTGGAAGTGGCGCTTAAAATGGCGCTGCAATATTGGCAGGCGCGTGGCGAGCGTCGGGCGCACTTTTTGACCCTGCGTCACGGCTATCATGGTGACACCTTTGGTGCGATGTCGGTGTGTGACCCGCACAATGCCATGCACAACCTCTATCAGGGATATCTGCCTGAACACCTGTTTGCCGATGCACCACGCAGCCGCTTTGATGGCGAGTGGTATGAGTCTGATATCCAGCCGCTACGCGATATGCTGGAAACGCACCGTCATGATATTGCCGCCGTTATCCTTGAACCGGTGGTTCAGGGCGCAGGCGGAATGCGTATATACCACCCCATTTACCTCAAGCGCGTGCGCGAGTTGTGCAATAACCACGGTATCTTACTGATAGCAGACGAAATAGCGACCGGATTTGGCCGCACAGGGACGCTGTTTGCTTGTGAACATGCCGATATCGCCCCCGACATTCTCTGTCTGGGTAAAGCGCTGACCGGAGGATACCTGACGCTGTCAGCCACCTTGACCACGCGTAACGTCGCAGACACCATCAGCAACGGCGAAGCGGGTTGTTTTATGCATGGCCCGACTTTTATGGCTAACCCATTGGCCTGTGCCGCCGCCAATGTCAGCCTTGAACTGCTGGCAGATGGGGAATGGCAGCAACAGGTGATGGCAATTGAGCGCCAATTGCGCGCTGAATTAGTGCCATTACTGGATGCCGCGTTGGTAGAGGACGTGCGTGTTCTGGGCGCGATTGGCGTACTGGAAACCACACGACCTGTGGACGTGGCGCGCGTGCAGCGCTTTTTTGTCGAGCGCGGTGTGTGGATCCGGCCTTTTGGTAAGCTGCTGTATGTGATACCGCCCTATATTATCTCGCAACAGGCCTTAACACGCTTGACCCGCGCACTGCGTGACGCCGTACAGCGGCCTGAATTGTTTCAATAACGGCGGGGAAAGTCAGCGGGAAAAACCTGTGATCTGTGGCACACTAAATTGATTAGCGCTATGATAATCGCCCCAGCTTATCAGGAACTTCCCATGCGTAATACGACAATCCTTTGCGGGCAGTATTTACGCGCTTTCGCACTTATTTATCTGTGTCTGTTCGCAGGTAATGCGATATCCGCGTTACTCCCGCTGACTATTCCCGGCAGCATTATCGGTATGCTTATCCTCTTTGCTCTGCTGGCTTCGCAGATCCTTCCTGCGCCTTGGGTAAAACCCGGCTGCCAATTGATGATTCGCTATATGGCGCTGCTGTTTGTGCCTATCGGCGTGGGCGTCATGAATTACTATGATCTGCTGAGCAAGCAGTTTGGCACCATCGTTGTGTCCTGTCTTATCAGTACGCTGGTGGTAATGCTGGTCGTCGGTTTTTGCACACAGTTTATGCAACGCGAACACATCATCACCACGCACGAAACACCCGATGAGGAAGGGAAAAAATGATGTTGTCCAACATCTGGTGGTCATTACCCCTGACCTTGCTGACCTTCTTCGCGGCGCGCAAGTTGGCGATAAAATGCAAAATGCCACTGCTAAACCCACTGCTGGTGTCGATGGCTATCCTGATCCCGGTATTACTGCTGCTCAATATCCCTTACGAAAACTACTTCGCAGGCAGTAAAGTGCTGAACGATCTGTTGCAGCCCGCCGTGGTGGCGTTGGCGTTTCCGCTCTATGAACAGCTTCATCAGATCCGTGCGCGTTGGAAATCCATCATCAGCGTCTGCTTTATCGGCAGTATGGCGGCCATTATTTCCGGTACGCTCATTGCGCTGTGGCTTGGTGCCACGCCCGAGATCGCCGCATCAGTGCTGCCTAAATCGGTAACCACGCCTATCGCTATGGCGGTAGCAAGCACCATCGGCGGCATTCCCGCCATCAGCGCGGTTTGTGTGATTTTTGTCGGCATTCTCGGTGCAGTTTTCGGGCACACGCTGTTTAATCGCGTGGGCATTCGCACCAAGGCAGCGCGCGGACTCGCTATGGGCACGGCGTCACACGCGCTGGGCACGGCCCGTTGCGTCGAGATCGATTTTCAGGAAGGGGCGTTCAGCTCATTAGCATTGGTGATTTGCGGTATCATGACCTCGCTGATTGCTCCTTTTATCTTTCCGCTGCTGGTACAACTGTTTCACTAGCGACACAGATGATGCAGACGGCGCGATAATCGCCGCGCCGTTGCATTCTGCTCGATAATTTGAGATATATTGCGCAGAATGCATCTTAATTTCAATAAGTTCACGTTCGACGATATAATGATCACGATTTATTGATAGGCTACTTTTTACCCTGACAACAAACAATAATGGCAAAAAGAGTACATCGCTATGCATCCACGCTATCACGCCCCTTTTGCACAACTTTCTGACACAATGCAGCACGCCTTGCTACCAATACTTGAACGTCCTGACTTTGTCGGAATGTTGCTTGCTGACGACGTTACGATCCTTTGTACCCAATGCGATCTGACGCCAGAGACGTTAGCCTACACCTTACTCCCACTCGCGGCTGCCTGCGCCATTGCCCGTATTTCTCAATTTCAGGTGGGTGCCGTTGCTCAGGGCGAAAGTGGCAACCTCTACTTTGGTGCTAACATGGAGTTCATTGCCGTGCCGTTAGAACAAACGCTGCACGCAGAGCAGAGCGCCATAGCCCATGCCTAGCTGCGCTAGGAGCTCGGTTTGACCAGTATCACGGTGAACTACACGCCCTGCGGGCATTGCCGTCAGTTTATGAATGAACTGAATCGTGCGAACACGCTGCATATCCATCTGCAGGGGCGCGAACCCGCGCAGTTGTACCACTATTTACCTGACGCCTTTGGACCGCAGAACCTGAATATCACCACGCTGTTGATGGACCCGGTCAATCACGGACGCACCCTGCTCGATGCCGATCTGCTGGCGCAGACCGCGTTGGACGCAGCAAACCGTAGCCATGCGCCCTACAGCAATGCGCTGAGCGGCGTCGCGCTGGAAACTGATCGCGGCACAGTGTATACCGGGCGCTACGCAGAGAATGCCGCGTTCAACCCCAGCCTGCCGCCGCTTCAGGTAGCATTGAACCTGATGAATCTGGCCGGTGAAGATATTCACAGGGTGCGCCGCGCTGGTTGAGCCGCTCAATACCACCATCAGTCAGTGGGTGATGTTGCAAATTATTCTAGCGGAAGCAGGGTGTACCGACGTACAGCAGCACTTTATCGACTGATACAGCGCACAAAAATGATGGATGAACCGGGGAGCATTGACAAAATGTTGTGACGCAAGTCATGTGTAACTATTTTAATTAACATTTTCTGTACATATTTTTTGGGTAATTTAAGATCCGCGCGGCTTTGTTGAATAAATAGAACTTTTGGGTAATCATCGGAGCAGATCACCACAGTTGTTTCAAAATCAGGTCTCCATGGCAAAACAAAATTTTAAAATCACCAACTGGCCCTCTTATAACAAGGCCCTAAAGCAGCGCGG
>NZ_JAHWCO010000142.1:0-4070 GCF_020054415.1 Candidatus Symbiopectobacterium sp.
GCGCTGCTTTAGGGCCTTGTTATAAGAGGGCCAGTTGGTGATTTTAAAATTTTGTTTTGCCATGGAGACCTGATTTTGAAACAACTGTGGTGATCTGCTCCGATGATTACCCAAAAGTTCTATTTATTCAACAAAGCCCAGTTTTGGTTGAAAATGCTTGTCATCTCAGGTGTACACTTTTCTCATGAGGCCTAACTGCATGATTTTACGTTGCGAGGATCCGTCGTTTCGCTGGGCTGCCAGCATAAAATCTATTTATTCAACAAAGCCGTTTAAAAGCACAAGTTTTTATTTTTTTACGTTAGTGCCGGATAAACGGCCAGAAGAATAACGTCCTTGCTGGATTGTGTGTGTACCAAGGTTGATAGTCTACAGATTGGTTTAATTGGGAGTTGGTCAAATGGCGGCTTTAGACAGTAAGTTGGACAACAAGAACAATAGTGACGTAAAGAACACCACGTCTGAGGACATTGTTCCAACCCCAATGGAGCGAGTCTATGGTTCTGTTGAACATATTCGGGCTGTTTCGTGGCTGTACGGCATTGACACTGTGCCTGCTGAATATTCGCGTACTTTAGTGCTTGGGTGTGAAGACGGATTAAACTTACTGCCTTTTGCCTCCGCTTACCCTTCTGCACAGATCGTTGGGGTCGAATTAGCATCAGAGTATCTCCCTAAAAAACAGAAAAATGCAGATATCCTGTTGCCGACCAACCTACATCTTTACAGTTTGTTTCTGGAGGCATTACTGGGCAACTCGTGGGAGAATTTTGATTACATCATTGTTCAGGGGAGCTTTTCTCTGCTTGCCAATGAGGTGACCGATCTCTTGCTGGCGTTTTTTCAACAAAAATTGAGTGCGAAAGGCATTATTGCTCTAGATAGGTTTTGCCATCCCAGAGCTAAATACATGGAGGCACTACGCGATGCGATTCAGCTTCACAGTTGTCGGGGGGAAATTTTAACCGAGCAAGTCGCGCAGGGAAAAGCGATGTTGTCTTGGCTTAATCAGGTATCACCGATGTCAATTGCTACCGAAAGCAGCCTTGGCTTACCGCTGAAGAAAGCGAATGTACTGTCAGACGATTTATTCATACACTATTTTCTGGAAAGCAAAAACGAATCCAGTTATTTAGTCGAATTTAATAACCGTATCGAAAATTGCGGTTTGGCCTACGTGGGTGATGCGAGGCCTGAAACAGAAACGCCCGATTTTTACAATAAAGCGTTAGATGAGCGGTGGCAGGATGTCGCCTTTGGATGTGGAAGGGTGATGGGTCAACAATATTTGGATATTGCAGTAAATCGTAGTCAGCGTTTTAGTTTATTGGTATCGCAGAGTAGGGCTCCAAAAGTATCTGAACAGGTTGATTATTCCCGATTGGCGGATATGCTTTGGGCTGGAGGGTTCCGCCGTCAGACTTCCGATCTTCGTGTTATTCATAACTTGCTCGCCAGTCATGATGGTGTCGCTGTTTCTACAGACAATATTCTGACGATGTGTATCCTTGACACCCTCGGAGATGCTTGGCCGTATAGTGTCAGCTTTGACCAACTCGTCTTTCATTGTCGATTGCCAGATGATGATCCAGAATCGCCTTTTTCGGCCGATCTTGAGAAGAAAATAATCAATGCCCTGAAAGCGTTGCTGAATAAAGGCATCTCAAGCCTCCATTTTCAGTTGGACAAAGATCGCCACAGTTTGTGCAATGAGCACCAAGTTGCAGCTAGCGAGAGTGTTAAGCTCCAGTTGCAGAGTGCGTCAGGATCGCTGTCTGTGATTAATCTGTGGCAAGAAGTGGTGGTGCTTACTGAAGAAGAACGGGAACAACTGTTACTTCCAAGCTTAACTCTTACAGCAACCAACCGAACGTTGGTTGACAGCCTGCACCATAAAGGTGTGTTAAACGCATCTGCACTGGGCTGGAAACGCTATTATCAACAGGTCGCGCGCAATGCAGAATTGTTTGATCTTAATCGAGTACCTTGTGCGTTATTACTGTTCTCCAGCGATGTTTCTGCAGGGGGATTCTATACTCGCACCTTTGAACTCTTGGCCAATGAAACAGACACAAACGCTGCGAATCAGGATGAAGACTCGATAGATGGTGAGTTGGTTGTTGAAATCAATAGTCTTCTGATTAAAAGTAAAAATGAAAAAGCGATCGCGCTGGTAGAGCATGAACGAGAGCGACTTCTGAAAACAATAAATGGTTGTTATTATTTATCACGATGTTATCGGCGGGTTGAGGATGATGCATCAACTGCACTGATGCTAACGCGTATATTATCTTATAAGTCAACGAGTTTATTTGTTTATTCAGAGTTGGCGATGGCGCTCTACCAACACCGAGTGTTTTGGACTGTAGGGCGGTTAGACCGTGCAATTTTGCGCTGTAACCGGAAAAGCTCTCCAGATTGGTTTTTGCTTGGACTCTTACATAAAGAGAGTAAAACATTAGATCATGCCGAATACTGTACACGACAGGCGATGGCATTAGTGCCGAATAGTCAGCAAATCGTTGGTCTATTGGGGGGATGCCTTTGCGAACAGGCAAAGACTGATGAGGGAATTGCGTTTCTACGTAAAGCGATAAGAGATCCAATTTCTGATTATTATGTCTACAGCCAATTGGCATTTATTCTTTCTCACAGTAAAAATGCGACGGCCCAAGAGGTTATGGATTGTCATTTGGCCTATGCCAAAGGAGAAATGGCATGGGCAGCGCATCAGACGTTCGAAGGTTATCGACCTCTCGACAAATATCTCGATAGGAAACTGCGTATCGGTTTTGTATCTGGTGACCTTAGAGATTGGCATCCAGTGGTTTTTTTTTTCACACCGATTTGGGACAAGTTAGATCGGAAACAGTTTGAATTATACTGCTACAACAACAGCCCATCTTATTTGCGTAATGCGGGTACGGATCACTTCGAAGCAACCGCAGATGCCTGGCGAGATATTCAACATGTCAACCCAATTGAATTAGCCGAGATGGTAAAGATGGATAAGATTGATATATTGATCGATCTTTCTGGGCATACCGGTTACAACTGGTTAAGCACCTTTGCTTTAAAACCCGCGCCGATACAAATTTCTTGGGTCGGTTATCATGCTACCACGGAATTGCCTGTAATGGATTATCACGCAACTATTTTCCCTGTTGCGAAAGATCCCATGATTGAGGCGCAATTTACGGAAAAATTGATCTACCTTTCTTTGCCAAATAGTTTTGACAACAAGGAATCCACGATACCTGTCAACCCATTGCCTGCACTTAAGAACGGCTATTTCACCTTTGGCAGTTTCAATCGCCCGAATAAGGTCAATGATGATGAGTTAGATGCGTGGGCGGAGATATTAAAACGCGTTCCAACGTCAAGAATGCGTATTGGCAACATGCCGAGCGCTATTTGGGCTCACATTCTTGAGAACTTGCACCGCCGAGGTATTGATATCAATCGAGTTAAGCTATTTGAAAACATGAGCTTAGCACATTATTTTCAGGCGCATAATGACGTCGATTGGTCGTGTATTCAATATGTTGATTGCAGTGTGAAATGTCCGGTTTTGGATGTGGAATACAGTGGCTAAAGTTGATGTAAGATGCCCGTTTTGTGAACAGACATCTCCTGTGAAAAAACACGGTTACGACAAAAGTGGCCATCAGCGTTACCGTCGTCAGTCATGCAAACACGGATGGCTACAGGGCTTACAACGACGAACTTCCAAAAGTAAAGCACATTGTTAGCAATCTGTATACACGGCGTATTGAGCGTGCACATCTGACACTGCGTAACCGATTGCAACGGCTCAATCGCAAGACGCTCGGATATTCAAAATCATCCGAAATGCACGATAGGATCATCGGTACTTACATAGAACGCGGCTTTGTTGAATAAATAGATTTTATGCTGTCAGCCCAGTGAAACGACGGATCCTCACAACGTAAAATCGGCTTTGTTGAATAAATAGATTTTATGCTGGCAGCTCAGTGAAACGACGGATCATCGCAACGTAAAATCATGCAGTTAGGCCTCATGAGAAAAGTGTACACCTGAGATGACAA
>NZ_JAHWCO010000445.1:0-2504 GCF_020054415.1 Candidatus Symbiopectobacterium sp.
ATAAAGTCCTGTGAGTGCCCACACAGATTGTCTGATTAATTGTTAAAGAGCGTTGCCACATCTACCGTGGCGCGGGAGGCGTATATTACGCTGCACCGCTGAAAAGTCAACGTTAATTTTTTCAATTTCGCGTTCGGCTTTTCTGTTTTACTTCTTACCGTTACCACAACCGCGTGTCGCTGTTGCCGTGTCAGTGGAGGCGCAGTATAGACACTTCTCGCGCCCTGACAAGGGCTAATTTCAATTTTATTTTTGAGTGCGTATTTTTTCGGCAGAGCGTACTAAACATCAGCATTAAACGTGTTTTTTTGCACCAAGCTGAGCAAATTCATGTGCGAAATGCTCAACCTGTTGCCAATCGGTGTATTCAATATCTTTACTGCTGTCCGTCTCACCACCGGTCATTCTCATAATAAGCTGAATCATCACCCGGTCGAGCCAACCATAGCGCTGATAGCGCAGTGCACCGGCAAACACACCGCACAGTGCTGGCTGCCACGGGGTGCGCAGCAAAAACTTCCGGGTGTAGGGATTGGTTTGTGCCGTGCGCTTTTCTGGCTTACGCGCGGTCAGATTCACAGAGAAGAAGGCATTTGGCAGACGCTGCAATTCCCCCACGTGTTGTTTGATAAAAGCATAAACCTCGGGCTGGAAATGACCATAACGCACCGAAGCACCGATCAGAATGCGATCGTAATGCGCGGGTTCGATATTGTCAGCGGCTGTAATGTTCACCACATCGCACTCGACCTTACCCTTTAGCACCGTCGCGATATAAGAGGCGATAGCCTTGGTTTGACCACCCTTACTGGAAAAAAGTATCAACGCTTTCATAGGTCATTGCTCTTTGGCTTTTTGTTTTAGGTTATGCGCGCCAGAAAGTAGGCGTAAACAACACCAGCAAGGTAAACACCTCAAGACGCCCGAACAGCATGGTTGAAATCAGAATCCATTTCGCTGCGTCATTCATGGTGGTGAAGTTATCGGCCACTACCCCTAATCCCGGCCCCAGATTGTTTAACGTCGCCGTGACAGCGGCAAAAGCAGAAAAATCATCCACACCGGTGGCTATGACTGCCAGCATACTGACAATAAACACCAACGCATAGGCGGAGAAAAAGCCCCATACCGCTTCGAGGATCCGCTCCGGCAAGGCACGACGTCCAAGTTTGATGGTATAGACCGCGTTAGGGTGCACCAATCGTTTGAGCTCGCGGTGTCCTTGCAAGAACAACAGCAGGATACGAATCACTTTTAAGCCACCGCCCGTCGACCCCGCGCACCCGCCGATAAAAGCAGAGCACAACAGCAAAACAGGCAAGAATAGCGGCCAGGCGGCAAAACTGCTGGTGGTAAACCCTGCGGTGGTCGCCATGGATACCACCTGGAAAAACGCCTGATTCAGCGTCTGGATACCGCTGTCATAAACATTATGGAACAACAGCACCAGCGTGCACACCGCCACCAGCGACATCTGAACGAAGATGAACATGCGAAATTCCGGATCGCGACCGTACACCTTGAGACTTCTGCCACTCAGCATGGCAAAGTGCAAACCGTAATTACAGCCAGAAATCAGCAGAAACACCGCGATGATGGTATTGATAGTAGGGCTGTTGAAATAGCCGATGCTGGCGTCATGGGTTGAAAAGCCGCCGATGGCAATGGTGGAAAAGCTGTGCCCGATAGCATCAAACAGTGACATCCCCGCCAACCACAGCGCTACCGCACAGGCCACGGTAAGCAGCACATAGATCATCCATAATGTTTTCGCGGTTTCTGCGATGCGAGGCCGCATTTTATTATCTTTCAACGGCCCAGGCATCTCAGCACGGTAAAGCTGCATCCCTCCAACGCCGAGGATAGGCAGAACCGCCACCGCTAATACGATGATCCCCATCCCACCGAACCACTGCAACATCTGCCGGTAAAACAGAATGGCCTTTGGCAAAGAATCCAACCCGACCAGTGTGGTCGCGCCCGTGGTGGTTAAGCCGGAGAATGATTCGAAAAAGGCATCGGTGACGCTAAGGTTTGGATGTTCAGAGAAGATAAAGGGCAATGCCCCTACGCTACCCAGCACGGTCCAAAACAGCACCACAATCAAGAAGCCTTCTCGCGAGGCCAGCTCATGCTTGTGTTTACGATTGGGAAACCAGAGCGCGCTGCCGATAAACAGGGCAACCAGAAAGGTTTGCGTGAATGCCCGTCCTGCGCCGTCACGATAAATCAGAGCAACCATGCCAGGGATAAACATGGTCCCGGAAAACAGAATAACCAGTAACCCTACAATGCGGGTAATGGCGCGCAGGTGCATGGAGAAACATCCTTAACGAGTCATCAAACAGCGCTGAATTATTATCATATACCCAATAAACCTCAAGATGCAGGTTTGAGCACCTGAAAACGATCGTGAATTCTGGACGTCAGCGAGTCCGCTATTTCTGGTAGCGTATTGGTGAAAAAATTGAATATTGCATCCCGAAAATCGCGCGTGTTTTCAA
>NZ_JAHWCO010000241.1:0-1187 GCF_020054415.1 Candidatus Symbiopectobacterium sp.
CGGCGGCGGGTTGCCCGCAAATTCCAGCCAGACATCATCATTCACTTCAATCGCATCCTCCGGGAAGCTCCCTGTGTCAATATACGACTGCTTCAATTCCGCCGGGCAGAATGTGTTTTCCTTCGCACTGTAGTAGTACATTTTCTCTCCCTCAGAAACCAATGGCTAGAACGACAGTTTCAAGTTCGTAATCCAATGTCACCCTGACTGTCGCGTTATCGACCAGATGTGCTGACTGAGACAGGTTATCCCCCCCCCCAATAGGGCACCGCAGCGCCAACATGGCCGATACAGAACAATCCGGGATTGGGAAATTTCATGGGCAGCGGGAAATCGAATGTCCCGTTCCCTTTGTCTTTTCCGTATCTCACACACTGGATAATCAACCCCGTGTCCCCGCATTTCCACCATCCATTTACCTCGCGCTTCGCCGTATTGGGTTTGCTGTAGGCACCCTTGGGCTGGAAGGTATTCCTCAGGTAAGCGTCCAGCCATTGACCGCCCCACATGCTACCGTAGATATTGCCGTCATGGGCTATCCTTGCAGCTCCGGCATACACGGAAGAAGGGGCACGAAAACCGCCATCTTTATGAAAAATATAATCGCCGCTGCCGTCATTGCCGTTGTTTAGCAGAACGCCATCACCGCCCTTGTCTTTGTAGAGCAACATGCGAACGCTACCATCCTGATTATGAATACCCAGATGCTTGCAGTTATCCCCCTTCATTCCGATTTTGCCACCCTGTGAAATAATGTCGCCATTGACCGTTCCGCCAGTACGTTTATCCAGTGCATTTTTTGCACAATCTACCGTTTCTGTTAAACCGAGGTTTTTCACAAATTGATTTTTATCGGGGATGTCAGCGCCATTTTCATTTTTTGTTAATTTTTGTCTTAATGATTCAATCAACTCTGCTTTTGCTTTATCAACGGCATCACTAGCTAACTTTTTTATCGCTTGATAAAGCTGATCATGCCTGTTTTTATCGAGTTTAATGCCCGATTTCTCAATGACCGTGCAAGGCTCTTCCTGTAGCGCATCAAAAAGGCTTTGTTGAATAAATAGATTTTATGCTGGCAGCCCAGTGAAACGACGGATCCTCGCAACGTAAAATCATGCAGTTAGGCCTCATGAGAAAAGTGTACACCTGAGATGACAAGCATTTTCAACCAAAACTGGCATGGA
>NZ_JAHWCO010000141.1:0-9360 GCF_020054415.1 Candidatus Symbiopectobacterium sp.
AGCCCAGCGAAACGACGGATCCTCGCAACGTAAAATCATGCAGTTAGGCCTCATGAGAAAAGTGTACACCTGAGATGACAAGCATTTTCAACCAAAACTGGCACGGAAAAACAGCATGATTACCTATTATTCAACAAAGCCCGTTTGATGCTACATCAACTCATTGAATACACGACCCAACACACGCTTGTGTAGAACAATATAAACGAACGTGGGGAGTTGGTGTGTCACGATACCGTACTTTGTTTTTTGTGTGCCTACTGGCAACTGCATCGTCCTATGCAGCGAACGTGCGTTTGCAACTGGTGGGATTAGAAGGGGAATTACAGCTCAATGTTCGTGCGCTGCTCTCTACCATCGGCCCTGATGAGGTCAGTGCCGACGGGCGCTTTCGTGCCCGGGTTGATGATGCTATCCGGCGCGGGTTACGGGCGTTGGGGTATTACGATCCGCTAATCAATTTTGAGTACCGCCCCGCAGAAAACGGTGGACGACCGCTGCTGTTGGTGACTGTGACGCCGGGTGAGCCGGTCAAAATCGCGGGCACCGATGTTCTGCTGCGCGGCGATGCGAGCAGCGACAGCGATTTCCTCCAACTGCGCCGCCGTAGCCTGCCTGCGATAGGCAGCGTGCTGAACCACGGCGACTATGATGATTTTAAGCGTTCATTAAATAACCTGGCACTGCGTAAAGGGTATTTCGATGCGCACTATGACAAAAGCCAGTTGGGCGTGATCCGCGAAACGCGGGAAGCGTTCTGGGATATCGATTATGACGTCGGCACCCGTTACCGTTTCGGTGACGTGCACTTTCAGGGAAGTCAGATCGATGAAGCCTATCTGCGCAATCTGATCCCGTTTAAGCGAGGCGATGAGTATACCACCGAAGATCTGGGCGAATTTAACCGGAGTTTGTCTGCTACCGGATGGTTCACCTCTGCAGTAGTCTCCCCCAATTTCGCGGCGGTAAAAACCGATAAAATGCTGCCGCTGGATGCGGTCGTTGCACCGCGTGCTCGCAATTTACTGGAAACCGGGGTGGGGTACTCCACTGACGTGGGGCCGCGCTTTCAGACCACGTGGCGCAGGCCGTGGATCAACGAGCGTGGACACAGTCTGGAAAGCAGCCTGAGCGTCTCTGCACCGGAACAGTCGCTGGATTTCAGTTACAAAATCCCCTTGCTGAGAAGCACACTGGAGCAGTTCTACTTGCTGCAAGCCGGTTTTAAACGCGAAGACCTGAATGACACCAAATCAGATGGCACCATGCTCAACGTGGCGCGCTTTTGGACGCTTAATCGCGGTTGGCAGCGCTCCATCAACCTGCGCTGGAGTCTCGATCACTTTACTCAGGGCAGTGTCACCGATACCACCATGCTGTTCTATCCCGGCCTGACGCTGAATCGCACGCGACAGCGCGGCGGGACTATGCCCACCTGGGGTGATTCACAGCACTATTCGCTGGATATCTCAGATACCACCTGGGGCTCGGATATCGATTTCGCGGTGATACAGGCGCAGAACGTCTGGATCCGTACGTTGGAGGATAAGCACCGTTTTGTCGCGCGTGGCAACGTCGGTTGGATTGAAACCAATAGCTTCTCCCGCGTTCCGCCGTCGCTACGCTTCTTTGCCGGGGGCGATCGCAGCATTCGCGGCTATAAGTTCCGTTCTATCTCACCGCGTGATGACGAAGGCAAGCTGACCGGTGCGTCAAAATTGCTAACCGGTTCTCTGGAATACCAGTACAACTTCACCGGGCGCTGGTGGGGGGCGGTGTTTGTCGATACCGGTGATGCGGTAAACGATCTCAAGATCAACGACCTGAAAACCGGTGCAGGGGTCGGGATTCGTTGGGCCTCGCCGGTGGGGCCGGTCAAATTCGATTTTGCCGTTCCGGTAAATGATTCCGAGAAACGTAACGATCTCCAGTTCTATATTGGTTTGGGGCCTGAGCTATGAGCCTGATAAAAAAAATAGCCATTGGTGCCATCGCATTTTTGTTGTTGTTGCTCATCACGCTGGCGGGGTTGCTGTTTACCACGCCGGGGTTGCATTTGCTGCTTAATGGCGCTGCTCGTTGGGTACCGGGGTTGGTGATCGCCGAGGTGCAAGGCGGTTGGCGCGATCTGACACTGCGCGGTGTCAGTTATCAAACACCGGGTATCACGCTCAACGCTGGTGAGCTGCACCTCGCGTTGGAACTGGGCTGCCTGACGCGCAGTCAAATTTGTATCAATGATATTGGGCTACGCGATCTTGATGTCGTCATCGACAGCAGCGTCATGCCGCCGCCTGCGGAGACGCCTGCCCCCAGTGCGCCGGTGGGCGAACTGACGGCACCGTTCCCGATACGTCTTAGCCAACTAACACTCAACAATATCCGCGTTACGCTGGACGATACGGCTGTTTCTCTGGGTGAACTGCACACCGGCATGCACTGGGAAGGGCGCGCGTTGACCTTGCTGCCTACGCAAACCAATGCGCTGCTGGTGGCACTGCCGAAAACCAAACCAGCATCTACCGTTGCAGAAAGTACGTTGGTAGCCACCGAAGATGGCAAAGTCACCGCTTCTGAAGTGGGTGATATCGCTTCCGCTACGGCGCAGGCTGCTGCCGCACCGCAACCTGAAGCAACGCCACCCGCACCGGAAAAAGTGGCGATGCTGCCCGCATTGGGTGAGCAGCTACAGGCGCTGTTTGCCAAGCAGCTGTTGCCGGCGTTGCCCGTGTTCACGCTACCGCTTGATATAGACATCAGCGAGTTGCGTGGTGAACACCTGCGACTGACTGGCGATCAAGATATCACCCTCACCACGCTGCAACTCAAAGCCGCTACCCAACAACAACATATTCAGTTGGAAAAACTGGCAATCCAGTCACCGCAAGGTGCCTTGCATGCGGCGGGCGAGGCTACGCTGAGCGATAACTGGCCGCTGTCTTTCGTTCTGAACGGGGTGGTGAATACCGCGCCGTTGAAAGGCGAGAAGATCAAACTGACGGTGGAGGGCAGCCTGCATGACTGGCTGAACACCACGCTTAACCTGTCCGGGCCGCAGCGTGCGTTGCTTACCCTGAAAGCGCAGTTGGCCCAGCCTGAACTGCCGTTGGCGCTGACCGTGCAGTCTGAGCGTCTCGCCTGGCCGTTAACGGGAGAGGCGGAGTATCAGGTTAATAATCTGGCGTTAAGTCTGACCGGTAAGGCTACGGATTATGCCTTGAAGATCAATGGTGATATTCGCGGTGGCGCTGTGCCTCCCGCCACGCTGGCGTTGGAAGGCAAAGGCAATTTGCAGCAGTTTGATATAAGCCCGCTACGACTCTCTGCGTTGCAAGGCACCACTGAATTGCGCGCACTGGTGGACTGGAGCAAGGCCATCAGTTGGCGCAGCGAACTGGTTCTGGATGGCATTAATACGGCGAAGCAATGGCCGGAATGGCCTGCGCGCCTTGACGGCAAGATCAGTACGCGCGGCAGCCTGTACGGTGGTAACTGGCAGGTGGCGGTGACTGAACTGCGCCTGAACGGCAATATCAAGCAAAATAAATTGACGGCGCAAGGCTCGTTGAACGGCAATGCCGCAGGCCAGTGGCACATTCCCGGCATCAACCTGGCATTGGGGAGTAACCAGCTTGATGTTAAAGGCGATTTAGGTCAGCAATGGAAACTGGACGGCGTCATTGAAGCCCCTGCGTTAGACGGTGCCTTGCCGGGGCTTGCGGGTCGCGTCGCTGGCACGGTACGGCTGCGTGGTAATCAGACCGCACCGCAGCTATTGGCTGATCTCAACGCCACAGGGCTGTGCTGGCAGGGGTTATCGATCAATCACCTGACGCTGGAAAGCGATGTGCGCTCGGATGCACAGGTCAATGGCCGAATGGCGTTTCGCGTTGAGCAATTGCAACAGGAAGGCGTGAAGGTTTCTCTGCTGACACTGAATGCGCAAGGCAATGAGCAGCAGCATCAGTTGCGCTTGAACGTGGAAGGGGAACCTGCCACCGGACATCTGACCGTGACCGGGCACTTTGACAGAGCACAGCAGCGTTGGCGCGGTACGCTGGATCAAACTCAGTTCACTACGCCGGTGGGGGAATGGCGTTTGTCGCCCTCAATGTCGCTGGATTATCAGCAAGCGCTGGCGCGCATTACGCTCGGTGCACACTGTTGGCAAAACCCGAATGCGGAGCTGTGCGTGCCGCGTGCCGTCGACATTGGCCCGAGCGGACAAGCCAGCGTGGTATTAAACCGTTTTGATTTGAAGATGCTGGAACCGTTTTTGGGCGCAGACACTGCGCTGAGCGGCGTATTTACCGGCCGTGCTGATGTGGCCTGGCAACCGAACGGTGGGTTGCCACAGGCAAAAATCGCGCTCACCGGGAACAAGATTGCACTGCGTCAGCAGATGAACAGCAACACGCTACCAGTCGATTTTGACACTTTCACGTTGAACGCGGGCGTCGATCGCGGCCGCGCGACGCTGGGATGGCTCATCGCTATTCACAATAACGGCCAGTTCAGGGGTGATATTCAGGTGACGGACCCGCAGGGGCGACGCCAACTGGGCGGTGATATCGCCATCGACAAAATCTCCCTTGCGCTGCTGAATCCGGTGTTAAGTCGGGGGGAAAAATCGGCGGGCATGCTGAACGGCGCGTTACGTGTGGGTGGTAATGTGCGTCAGCCGCAGCTGAACGGACAGCTGGCGCTGGAAGGGCTGGATATCGACGGTCACTGGATGCCGGTCGATCTGACCGATGGCCGTTTGGCGGTGAACTTCAATGGTATGAGTTCTACGCTACAGGGCTTCCTGAAAACCACGCAAGGGCAGCTTAATCTTAACGGTGATGCGGATTGGCATCAGCCGGAAGCATGGCGGGCACGTATTGCGGCGAAGGGCGATCGGTTGCGGGTGACGTTGCCGCCGACGGTGCGGCTTGATGTTTCCCCGGATATTGAGTTTGAAGCCACGCCGCAACTTTTCACGCTCAATGGTTCGGTCAGGGTGCCATGGGCGCGTATTACCGTACAAGAGATGCCGGAAAATGCGGTGGATGTCTCCTCGGATGAAGTGCTGTTGGACGAACAACGTCAGCCGCTAGCGCGTAACAACGCTGCGATCCCTATCAACAGTAACCTGACCATTCGCGTAGGTGACGATGTGCGCCTTGATGCCTTTGGCCTGCGGGCCAGTTTGCAAGGCGACCTGAAAATGGTGCAGGACGAGCGCGGTTTGGGGTTGAACGGCCAGATCAACATCCCTACCGGGCGTTTCAAGGCCTACGGACAGGATTTAATCGTGCAAAAAGGGATTCTGGTGTTCTCCGGGCCACCAGCCGAACCGAATTTGAACATCGAAGCGGTGCGAAACCCTGATAATACGGCGGATGGTGTGACGGCGGGTGTGCGCATCACCGGTGCGGCGAGCGCGCCGCACATCGAGGTGTTTTCCACAACGACATTATCGCAGCAAGAAGCATTATCTTACCTGTTGCGTGGTCAAGGGCTAGACAGCACCGGTTCAGACAGTAATATGATGACCTCTGCCTTAGTAGGGTTAGGGGTTGCGCAAAGTGGTCAAGTTGTGGGTAAAATCGGCGAGGCCTTTGGCGTAAGTGATTTAGCTCTGGATACACAGGGCGCTGGCGACGAATCTCAAGTTGTGGTCAGCGGTTACGTCCTCCCAGGCCTTCAGGTCAGATACGGCATTGGCATATTTGACTCTTTAGCAACGTTGACGTTGCGTTATCGGTTAATGCCAAGACTCTATTTGGAAGCGGTGTCTGGTCTCGATCAGGCACTGAATGTGCTCTATCAGTTCGAGTTTTAGCGATGCGAATTATTGTTTATGGCAGTTTACGACGCAAACAGGGAAACAGTCACTGGATGACGAACGCACAGTGGCTAGGGGATTGTCAACTCGGTGGTTACGAGATGTATGACCTTGGCCATTATCCTGCGGTGGTAGTTGGGGAGGGGGAAATTTTTTGCGAAGTTTATCGCATAAGCTCATCTATCCTGACAGAACTCGATGCGCTAAAGCGTGATGGTCACGAATACAAGCGCGAGTTAATCAACACCCCGCTCGGGAGTGCGTGGATATATCTGTATCAACACTCGGTAACAGGGTTTCCGCGTATCGACAATGGCGATTGGCTGACGCGCGAGCAGTAATGGTACTGGGTAGTTTGTAAATAAAAGCGTAACCGGCGCGCTGTCGGTTACGATTCATTTTCCTTGCACCATCCTTTCTCACGCCATTCTGTTATCCTTTTTTTAACAATAATGTTTCTCATTATCAATCTAGAGTGCTAAGGTAAACGCCCCTTTTGGCCCGATGTGGGGTCATTATGTTCGCCCCTGCGGGATAAGATGAGAAAGGTCATGGCAGAAAAACAGGAATACCGCATTTTTAACGTCGTGCTGGCGCATAAGGCTTACCTGACGCCTTCCCTGATGCGCTGTGTGTTCTCCGGTGAGTCAGTGCGTCAGATGAAAATGGATGCCCCGGATCAACGCATCAAGCTGCTGCTTCCTCCCGCAAATGGCGTTTTCACCGAATTGCCTGACAGTGATGAGTGGTACCGTCAGTGGCTGGCGCTGCCCAAGGCGCAGCGGCCGGTGATGCGTACCTATACCCTACGCGATGTGGATACGGCTAACGGTGAAACGGCGGTAGAGTTTGTTGTTCATGGCACCGAAGGGCCAGCGTCTGCCTGGGCAATACAGGCGCAACCGGGGGATGCATTGCGCATTGTTGCGCCGTGCGTGGGAGATGGTGAAGGTGATAGCGGCGGCTATGAGTGGCTTCCTCCAGCGGAAATGACCCATGCCTTGTTAATTGGCGATGAAACTGCATTGCCTGCTATCAAGGGCATTCTGGAACAACTGGCGCAGCAGTAGAATCCCGTGCAGGTGCAGGAGTTTATCGAAGTGCCGCTGGAGGCCGACTGTGTGGATATGAGCGCGTTTGCCTTTGCAGAGGTGCACTGGCTGCCGCGTAAGCCGCAGGGAGCTTCTTACGGTGAACGACTGTTGCACAGCGTGCAAGCACATGTACGTTTGCCGGATATTCGCCCGGAAGCAGAGACTACCAAATTGCACGAGTTGGCAGAAGGTGAATTACTATGGGAGTCGGCCAGTCAGACGCACGGCCAATTTTTTGGCTGGGTGGCTGCGGAATCCTCGGTGGTGAAAAACCTGCGGCGTTACTTGTCCGGTGAACGTCAGGTGCCACGTGATATCATCACGTTTATGGCTTACTGGAGCCGCGAACGGCAGCGGGATCTTTGACTGCGCGCTGAAAAGAAAACGGCGAGGAGATCCCCGCCGTTAGATACGTTGCGCAGTGCGCTACACGCTTATTTTTTCGCGCGTTCGAAGGATGCAACGATCTCGGCTTTGGCAGCGTCCACGTTTTCCCAACCTTCTACTTTCACCCATTTGCCTTTTTCCAGCGCTTTGTATTGCTCGAAGAAGTGGGCGATTTGGCCACGCAGCAGTTCCGGCAGGTCGTTCACATCCTTGATGTGATCGTATTCTTTGCTCAGCTTGGTGTGCGGCACGGCAACAACTTTAGCATCTTCACCGGATTCGTCGGTCATTTTCAGTACGCCAACCGGACGGCAGCGGATCACTGAACCGGGTTGCAGCGGATAAGGGGTCGGTACCAGTACGTCAACCGGGTCATCGTCCAGAGATAGGGTGTTGTTGATGTAGCCGTAATTGCACGGGTAGAACATGGCCGTTGCCATGAAACGGTCTACAAACAGGGCACCGGTTTCTTTATCGACTTCGTATTTGATGGGGTCAGCGTTGGCAGGGATCTCAATGACTACATAGATATCATCCGGCAGTGATTTGCCCGCCGGGACTTTGATCAAACTCATGTATGTTTCCTTTTTCTAACGTCAGAAATGGAGTAGCGGCCATTATAGCCAACCCATTGGTAAAGTGCTGCGGTTTTTCAATCTCAGTGTCGTTTAGTCAGCGTCATCGTTTGGCGGGGTTTCTTCTTTGCTACGGCGCTTCCAAATCTTGCTTTCCTGCCCGCGCCACAGACGTTGAATATTGTCGTGATGCCGCATCAGGATCAGGCAAGAGAGCATGGCTACCGGAAAGGTGAACTGGGGTTTAAACCACCACACATAAAAGGGCGCGATCAGCGCACTCACGATGGCACCGAGGGAGGAATAGCCGCTAAGCAGTACGGTAAGCAGCCAGGTAACGGTCATCACACCAGTCAGATCCCAGCCGACAGGCGCGATGGCACCAAACGCAGTTGCCACGCCTTTCCCGCCGCGAAAACGGAAAAATACCGGATAGATATGGCCCAAACAGGCGGCAATCGCGGTAATACCAAGATAAAGCGGTGTGACGCCAAGCGCATAAGCGCTCCAGACCGGTAACATGCCTTTCAGCACGTCAAACACCAATACGGTAGCGGCGGCGGCTTTGCCTCCGATACGTAATACATTCGTCGCGCCGGGATTTCCTGAACCATGCTGGCGTGGATCGGGCAGACCCGCGATGCGGCACACCAGAATCGCACTGGAGATGGAGCCGCACAGATACGCGAAAATTATCATGCCAAGCGCGGTAGCACTCATAACGCGGTTCCGTTGAATAAAGGTCGTTTTACAGTTGCCATCCGTGGATAATACGCATATTCCGGCGGAAGTGATACCAAACAGCGCCAAAAACAGAGAATGACGTGATGGATATTGTATTTATAGAAGAACTTACAGTAATTGCCACTATCGGCGTTTACGACTGGGAACAAACCATTTCGCAAAAGCTGGTGCTCGATATCGAAATGGGCTGGGATAACCGCAAGGCCGCCGCAAGCGACGATGTAAATGACTGCCTCAGCTATGCCGATGTCAGTGACGCGGTGATTGCCCATGTCTCCAGTCAGCCGTTTGCTCTGGTCGAGCGCGTGGCAGAAGAAGTGGCACAATTGCTGATGCAGCGCTTTGCCATTCCCTGGCTGTGTATCAAAGTGAGTAAACAGGGTGCAGTCGCGCAGGCACGCCAGGTGGGCGTAGTGATCGAGCGCGGTACACGGTAAATGCGTACGGGTTTGCACATGTGGTTTTTTTTATGAATCTTTTTTGTCAGTGAAACTAACATCGCTGTTTTTAGTTGTACTAGCTCAGACCTGATCTGACAGTTACCGATTATTTATACAGGCGTCTGTCAGATTACATCTGGTTCATATTCTTTTTCTGCCCAGATCCGTTTTCCATCGAGTAAAGTGGCCATCGGCGTACGCCCGCAGCACATTTTTCCCTGATGAGTTCGCTCATTATTGTAATGCCACAACCAGTTGTCCAGATCTACCTGCAGGCTTTCCAGGTCTCC
>NZ_JAHWCO010000368.1:0-6957 GCF_020054415.1 Candidatus Symbiopectobacterium sp.
GCAATCGGTTACGCAGTGTCAGATGTGCACGCTCAATACGCTGTGTATACAGCTTGCTAACAATGTGTTTTACTTTTGGAAGTTCGTCGTTGTAAGCACTGTAGCCATCCGTGTTTGCATGACTGACGACGGTAACGCTGATGGCCACTTTTGCCATAAACGTGTTCTTTCACAGGAGATGTCTGTTCACAAAACGGGCATCTTACATCAACTTTAGCCACTGTATTCCACATCCAAAACCGGACATTTCACACTGCAATCAACATATTGAATACACGACCGAGAAATTAATGCGCAGCCTTCACAATATCCGCAATCTGATTGGCAAGGCTGACAACCAGAGCTTCATCTTCCCCTTCGACCATCACGCGAATCAAAGGCTCCGTACCAGACTTACGCAACAGTACGCGACCGCGTCCCGCCAGCGTTTTCTCCACCTCTGACACTACGTTTTTCACCGCGTCGCTTTCCAGCGGATCGCTGCTGCCGTTGAAGCGCACGTTGACCAACACCTGCGGGAACAATTTCATGCCGCTACAGAGATCGTGCAGCGACATATGGTTGCGCACCATCGCCGTCAGCACCTGAAGGCCAGCAATGATGCCGTCACCCGTGGTGGTTTTATCCAGCAGAATGACATGCCCGGAATTCTCTGCGGCGATGCGCCAGCCCTTCTCCTGCATTTTTTCCAGCACATAGCGGTCGCCCACTTTGGCACGAGCAAACGGAATACCCAGTTGCTTCAATGCCAGTTCCAGGCCCATGTTGCTCATCAGTGTACCCACCGCACCGCCGCGCAGTTGCCCTTGGCGCAGCCCTTCACGCGCAATGATATAGAGGATCTGATCGCCATCGACCTTATTGCCTTCGTGATCCACCATGATCAACCGATCGCCATCGCCATCAAACGCCAGACCAACGTCCGCCTTTTCCGCCAATACGCGAGATTGAAGCTGACGCACATCTGTTGCACCGCAGGATTCGTTGATATTCATGCCGTCTGGCTCACAGCCAATGGCAATCACTTTTGCTCCCAGCTCACGCAACACGCTCGGAGCGATGTGGTAAGTAGCACCATTGGCGCAATCCACCACAATTTTTAACCCACTCATGCTCAGTTCATTCGGGAACGCACTCTTACAAAACTCAATGTAGCGCGCGGCAGCATCCACGATTCGATTCGCTTTTCCCAATTCAGCGGATTCTACGCAGGTCAGCGGTTTATCCAGCTCCGCTTCGATGGCCTCTTCGACGTCATCCGGCAATTTGGTGCCATCAATAGAGAAAAATTTGATGCCATTGTCGTAGTAGGGGTTGTGTGACGCAGAGATAACAATGCCCGCTTCAGCACGGAAGGTGCGCGTCAGATACGCCACGGCGGGTGTCGGCATCGGGCCGGTAAATGAAGCCGATAACCCAGCGGCGGCAAGCCCGGCTTCCAGCGCGGATTCCAGCATATAGCCAGAAATACGCGTGTCTTTTCCGATAATGATTTTGCGCGATCCTTGGCTCGCCAGCACCTTACCGGCTGCCCAACCAAGTTTTAACACGAAATCCGGGGTGATGGGCGTCTCGCCCACTTTGCCACGCACACCATCCGTACCAAAATATTTGCGGTTACTCATTCGTTATTATTCCTTCTCTGCCAACGTGGCTTCGACAACTCGCATCGCGTCAACCGTCGCTTTTACGTCGTGTACGCGAATAATATGCGCACCCTGCGTGGCAGCAATGACCGCACAGGCGACGCTACCATGTACGCGCTGGAGCGGAGGAACATTAAGTAGCTGTCCCACCATGGATTTTCTCGACATCCCAACCAGCAGCGGTAAACCAAAATGATGCAACTCCTGCAAATGTGCCAAGAGGCGGTAATTATGCGACAAATTCTTACCGAACCCGAACCCTGGATCCAGCAGCAGGCGATCTTTTTCAATGCCAACCTCGGCGCAGCGTGCGATCTGCTGTTGGAAATAGGCGGTTACCTCAGCCACCACATCGTCATAGTGCGGGTTACGTTGCATGGTTTTCGGCTGGCCTTGCATATGCATCAGGCAAATCGGCAGCCCGGTTGCCGCTGCGGCTTCCAGTGCGCCCGGTTCCTGCAATGAACGAATATCGTTAATCAGATGCGCACCAGCCTGCGCCGCTGCGCTAATCACCTCGTGCTTGGACGTGTCAACCGAGAGCCAGGCATCAAAGTGCGCCGCCAAGGCTTCAACCACTGGGATAACGCGATCCAGTTCTTCCTGCACGCTGACATCCGCTGCACCGGGACGGGTAGATTCGCCACCGATATCAATCAGCGTGGCCCCCGCGTTGACCATATCTTGCGCATGGCGGATGGCTTCATCGAGAGCGGTGTATTTTCCGCCGTCGGAAAATGAATCCGGCGTAACGTTGAGAATCCCCATCACTTGAGGATGAGTGAGATCCAAAGTGGCATCACGGGCAATTAGTTTCATCACCTTCTTCCTTTAACAGCCGGTTTATCAATAAAGAAAAACCCCGGCAAGCCAGGGTGTTAAAAGAGGGGGGTCAACAGCGCTATGACCGGACAACACTATCACATAACGCTGCTATAACCGTGTACGCTGTGGGCTGCACTTATCGCTTATCAGCTTGGCTGTGCTGCGGTCGGCGTACCGCCACCGTTGCCCGGTTCATTGTTGCTGGCCGGTGCGCTTTCCCATCCCGCAGGTGGGCGCACGTCACGGCGTGACATCAAATCATCAATTTGCGGCGCATCGATAGTTTCGTACTTCATCAGCGCATCCTTCATCGAATGCAGCACGTCCATATTCGCCATCAACAGTTCACGTGCCCGCACGTAGTTCCGCTCAATCAGCGATTTGACTTCCTGATCGATAATGCGCGCCGTTTCGTCAGACATGTGTTTGGCCTTGGCAACAGAACGGCCCAGAAACACTTCGCCATCTTCTTCTGCATACAGCAACGGCCCCAGTTTTTCCGAGAAGCCCCACTGCGTTACCATGTTACGCGCAATAGACGTTGCCACTTTGATGTCATTCGAGGCACCGGTGGATACCTTTTCTGCACCATAGATAATCTCTTCCGCCAGACGACCGCCGTACAACGTAGAAATTTGGCTCTCCAGCTTCTGACGGCTGGCGCTGATCGCGTCGCCTTCTGGCAAGAAGAAAGTCACACCCAGCGCACGACCACGCGGAATAATGGTGACTTTGTGCACCGGATCGTGCTCCGGCACCAGACGACCAATAATCGCATGGCCCGCTTCGTGATAAGCGGTAGACTCTTTCTGCGCTTCCGTCATGACCATAGAGCGGCGTTCTGCACCCATCATGATCTTGTCTTTGGCTTTCTCGAACTCCACCATGGAAACCACGCGTTTGTTACCGCGAGCAGCGAACAGTGCCGCTTCGTTCACCAGGTTTGCCAGATCGGCACCGGAAAAGCCTGGCGTACCGCGCGCAATCACCGAGGCATCCATATCAGTCGCTAAGGGAACGCGACGCATGTGCACTTTCAGGATCTGCTCACGACCACGAACATCCGGCAGACCAACCACTACCTGACGGTCAAAACGGCCCGGACGCAGCAACGCAGGGTCAAGCACGTCAGGACGGTTGGTGGCGGCAATCACGATAATGCCTTCATTGCCTTCAAAACCATCCATCTCAACCAGCATCTGGTTCAGGGTTTGTTCACGTTCATCATGACCACCGCCCAGACCCGCACCACGTTGGCGACCGACGGCATCGATTTCATCAATGAAGATGATACAAGGCGCGGCTTTTTTCGCCTGCTCGAACATGTCACGCACACGAGATGCACCGACACCCACAAACATTTCAACAAAGTCAGAACCGGAAATGGTGAAGAATGGCACCTTCGCTTCACCGGCAATCGCCTTGGCAAGCAGGGTTTTACCTGTTCCCGGCGGCCCTACCATCAGGATGCCTTTCGGAATTTTACCGCCCAGTTTCTGGAAGCGGCTAGGCTCACGCAGGTATTCCACCAGTTCGCTCACTTCTTCTTTGGCTTCATCACAGCCAGCGACGTCAGCAAACGTGGTTTTAATTTGATCTTCGGTCAGCATGCGCGCTTTGCTTTTGCCAAAGGACACGGCGCCTTTACCGCCACCGCCTTGCATCTGACGCATGAAGAAAATCCAGACGCCAATTAGCAACAGCATCGGGAACCAGGAGATAAAGATCGATGCCAGCAGGCTCGGCTCTTCCGGAGGTTCACCAACCACTTTCACATTCTTGGTCAGCAGGTTATCCAGTAGCTTGGGATCGTTAACAGGAATGAAGGTGGTGTAGCTGTTGCCATCTTTTCTTGTAACGTTAATCTCACGCCCGTTAATACGTGTTTCACGGACCTGCTCCTGATTCACCTCTGTCAAGAAGGTAGAATAGTCCACCCGGCGGCCATTTGACTCGCTGGGCCCAAAGCTCTGGAATACGGACATCAGCACCACTGCGATGACGAGCCAGAGAATCAGGTTTTTAGCCATGTCACTCAATGGATTAACCTCATATTACAACTGTGTTAAAAAACAGCGTTAGGGTACTACAGTTTACGCCCTGTCGCTACAATGTACACTTCACGAGAACGAGCACGCGAAGCATCAGGCTTACGAATCTTCACCGTTGTAAACAGAGAGCGAATTTGTCGCAGGTATTCATCAAAGCCATCTCCCTGAAAGACCTTCACCAGAAAACTTCCGCCCGGTGCCAGAACATCCCGACACATTTCCAACGCCAACTCAACCAGATACATGGCTCTTGGAATATCCACGGCGGGGGTCCCGCTCATGTTGGGCGCCATGTCTGACATCACAACCTGAACTTTATTATCCCCTACCCGCTCCATCAAGGCGCTAAGCACTAATTCATCACGAAAATCGCCTTGAAGGAAATCGACACCAACGATGGGATCCATTGGCAAAATATCGCACGCGATGATCCTGCCCGCATTGCCGATCTGCGTCACCACGTATTGAGACCATCCACCAGGCGCAGCGCCCAGATCCACCACAGTCATGCCCGGTTTAAACAGTTTGTCAGTGCGCTGTATTTCATCCAGTTTAAACCAAGCACGGGAGCGTAGCCCTTTTTTCTGCGCCTGCTGTACATATTTATCGCTAAAGCGTTCCTTCAACCAGCGACTGGAGCTTGCAGAACGCTTTTTATTTGCCATCGGATTTCCAACTTTTTGTTATGTACAACCAAGTTGTCATGTACAACCTACTTGCTATAAAACATTAACGTGCCATTTACAACAGGTATTGCTCAACGACGCCGCTAAAGATCGGCCCATCAACGTCACCAAATTGGTTATAATGGTGAGATGGCGGTAGAATGACCTGTTTTCAATCCCAACCTAAGTAAAAAAGACACATGAATCTAAGTAACAAACAAAAACAGCACCTGAAAGGCTTGGCTCACCCGCTAAAACCAGTGGTTATGCTGGGTAACAATGGCCTTACCGAAGGTGTTCTGGCCGAAATTGAACAATCGCTAGAACATCATGAGCTGATCAAAGTTAAAATTGCAACTGAAGATCATGATACTAACGCATTGATTGTTGAAGCAATTATCCGCGAAACCGGTGCCTGCAACGTTCAGGTTATCGGCCATACGCTGGTTCTGTATCGCCCGTCGAAAGAACGTAAAATTGTGTTACAAAAGTAACCAATTATATCATCGTGTTTCACATTTAACGAAAAGGTGCCATGCCCGTTCGTTAGAGAAAAGGCCGCATGCGGCCTTTTGTTTTTCTTTACACAATTTGCCGATTTAATCGGCGAAATTACAGATATTGGACCTTCAGGATCTCATACTCAACCAGACCACCGGGCGTTCTGATGGTCACGATATCATCCTGCTCTTTGCCAATCAGCCCACGGGCAATCGGCGAATTCACAGAAATCAGGTTTTGTTTGAAATCCGCTTCATCATCACCCACGATGCGATAGGTCTGTTCTTCTTCTGTATCGAGGTTCATCACGGACACCGTTGCACCAAAAATGACGCGCCCACTGGCGGGCATCTTTGTCACATCAATCACTTGCGCATTGGACAACTTGGCTTCGATTTCCTGAATCCGGCCTTCGTAAAAACCCTGCTGTTCGCGCGCCGCATGGTACTCAGCGTTCTCTTTCAAATCACCGTGTTCACGAGCCTCAGCAATCGCCGCAATGATTTCCGGACGGCGAGTGCCTTTCAAGAATTCTAGCTCTTCACGTAGTTTTTCTGCACCACGCAATGTCATCGGAAATTGTTTCATATCTTCAAACCTCTAAGAAACTTTGTAAGACGTTCATTATCGTCATCCTGACGCTTCAACGAACGATGCGACAGACGGTCGGTATGCCAGCGCTCCCTGGCGATAAACAAAAGTAACCTGACCCGGAACAAGGTTTCAGGTCAGGAGCGATTTTGCATTTTGATACGTATTTTAACCCAGAGTTCCATAAGGGTCATCGTTTACTTTAGACCGCATTGCGCCGTAGTATGACCCCACGTTACCCTGTTGTAAGCTGATATTATGCGTTTTTTATCGACTTTTTCCGGAGTTGCCTGCGCGGTTGTGCTACAGAGCGCTGTGTTACCCGCTCACGCAGCAAGCATTAACGATCACATTCAATACCTGCCGGATGGCGCTAATTTGGCGTTCTTGGCACAGAAAGTAGGTGCCAGTAGTCCCGCAGTGGCTTACAACAGTGAACAAATGGCATTACCCGCCAGTACCCAGAAAGTGTTGACGGCGTTAGCCGCTTTGCTACAGCTAGGCCCAGATTACCGTTTCGTGACTATACCCGTGATCATTGAAGATGCTTGATTTTACGCGGTAAGAAGATCATGCTCACCCACTATGAAGATATTTATTACCGACAAGCAAAAAGCCGAACTCGAACAGCTTCATGACACCAGTCGTGATAAGCGTGTTTGTGATCGCATCAAAGCC
>NZ_JAHWCO010000718.1:0-7187 GCF_020054415.1 Candidatus Symbiopectobacterium sp.
ATAAAGTCCTGTGAGTGCCCACACAGATTGTCTGATTAATTGTTAAAGAGCGTTGCCACATCTACCGTGGCGCGGGAGGCGTATATTACGCTGCACCGCTGAAAAGTCAACGTTAATTTTTTCAATTTCGCGTTCGGCTTTCCTGTTTTATTTCTTGCTGTTACCACAACAGCGTGTCGCTGTTGCCGTGTCAGTGGATGCGCAGTATAGACACTTCTCGCGCCCTGACAATGGCTGATTTCAATTTTATTTCCGAGTGGGTGTTTTTTCGGCGAATCGCATAGCAAACCAGCATAGATGACGCTATTTCATCCCAATCACCCCATTTACTGCGTCGTAAATCCCATTTACCGATGAGCCACCGACTCGCGCATCACCAACTCTGGCGTTAATACCAGTACCGTTGGCTCGGTTTCAGGATGTTCCAAACGGTATAACAACGTATCCACCGCCAGTTCCCCTAATTCATCTTTAGGTTGATGAATCGTCGTTAACGGTGGAGACATATAACGCGCCAGTTCGATATCATCATAACCCACCACGGCCATATCCCTTGGAATAGACAATCCCGCCTGATAGAGCGCGTGATAAACCCCAACCGCCATCGCATCGTTACTACAGAACACAGCATCCGGCCTTTGCGCCAGCGACAGCAGTTTACGCATCGCTTGGTATCCGGTTTCAAACTCGAAATCCCCTAACACCACGTAGTCATCAGGAACGGGCAAACCTGCACACTGCATCGCCTGCCGATAGCCTAACAGTCGGTTATAGGCCGTTGTTTTATCTTGTGGGCCAGCGATACAGGCGATATTGCGGTAACCGCTGTCGATCAGATGGCGGGTTGCAATATCTCCGCCAAGCAGAGAATTGTCCTTGATAACATCACTCACGCCTTCAAACGGCGACCAGTCCATCATCACCAGTGGAATTGACGGGTAACGGCTAATGGTTTCCGATGAAGGGTGGTGGTTCTCGGTACACATCAGTAACAAGCCATCAACCCGCTTTTGCATCAAGGTTTCCAGGCTACGGTCCAGGCGGTTGTGGTCGCCTTCTGTATTACACAGGATCAGGCTATACCCACGCTCATAGCAACTGCGCTCAACGCCACGCACCACTTCAGCATAAAACGGGTTACTACTGGCAGTTAGCAACATACCAATAGTTTGCGTCTGATTGATCTTCAAACTGCGCGCCAGCGCAGACGGTGCGTAGTTAAGAGAATCAACTGCCGCCAATACCCGCTCGCGCACCGTGTCACTAACAAAGCGATTATTATTGATTACATGTGAAACGGTTGACGTCGACACGCCCGCCAGGCGAGCAACATCCTTCATTGTGGCCACATATCACCCCTGAGAGTGTAAAAATGCGTCGATCTCATTGCGCCACGGCACAGAGGACTGAGCACCAGCACGAGTTACCGCAATGGCAGCGGCAGCATGAGCAAATTTCACGGCGGTTTGCATCGGTTGATTTTCCAAAAGTGCAGTGACCAGCGCACCATTAAAGGTATCGCCCGCCGCAATCGTATCTACGGCCTGAGCCCGGAAACCGGGAATACGCTGACCTTCCCCGTTTTCACTCAGCCATACACCGCGACTACCCAATGTAATCAGCACGGTAGTAATGCCTTTATTATGCAACAGTTGTGCAGCCTGTGCGGCATCTTGCTCGTTCTGCACGGTGACACCGGTCAGACGCTGCGCTTCCGTTTCATTCGGCGTAATCATATCTACCAGCGCCAGCAGTTCATCTGGCAAGTCACAAGCGGGAGCCGGGTTTAAAATTACACGCGTTTGGTGCTGATGCGCCAACTGAGCAGCGGCAATAACAGTCTGCAACGGAGACTCGAGCTGCATTAATAAAGCAGAAGCATCAATGATTTTTTGACGGTGACGCGTCAGTACATCGGGAGTGATAGCCGCATTGGCACCCGCGTTAATGCCAATCATATTCTCAGCGTCGCCATTCACAAAAATCAGCGCAACGCCCGTGGTTTCATTGGCAACGGTTTCAACAGCAGAAACGTCTATCTGATCACGAGACAACTGCTCGCGAATACGAGCACCAATATCATCCTCACCCACGCCAGCGATAAATGCGATATCGGCGCCACTGCGCCCGGCAGCGACCGCTTGATTGGCACCTTTACCACCAAAAGCGACCTGATATTGCTTACCGATCACCGTTTCGCCCGGTTGAGGGAAGTGTGCCAGATTGAGGATATGGTCGGCATTAATACTGCCCAACACCACGAGTTTGCCCGTTTTCATAAAATCGCCCCAAAAGTGATTAAAAGCGCCGCCTTGTTCCGGCGGCGCTGCTTGTCGTTGTTATGCGTTATTCTTTAGCAACCAGTTTTAGATCAACCGGGATAATCGCCTGTACCTTTTCACCTTTGATGACCTTGTCAGCGGTTTGCACGCCAATTTCACCTATTTTTTCAGGACGTTGTGCAACAGTGGCAGCCAGTTTCCCGCCCTCTACGGCTTTTACGCCATCCTGTGTGCCATCAAAACCGACCACAATGACGTCTGTTTTACCCGCAGTTTGCAGGGTACGCAGCGCACCCAGTGCCATTTCATCGTTTTGTGCGAACACTGCTTTTACATCAGGGTGTGCGGTGAGCAGGTTCTGCATCACGTTCAGCCCTTTGGTACGATCAAAATCAGCGGGCTGGCTGGCCAGCATGACAAATTTGTTTTTTTCAACGGATTTCATAAAACCGGCTCCGCGTTCACGGGCAGCAGAGGTTCCGGCTATACCTTCCAACTGAATCACCTTGGCACCTTCACCCAATTTTTTCGCGATGAAATCACCGGCGACTTTACCGCCAAAGGCGTTATCAGACGCCACGTGGCTCACGACCGTGCCGCTGCCCGCTACGCGATCCAGGGTAATCACCGGGATATTGGCTTGATTCGACAGTTTCACCGCATTACCCACGGCGTCAGAGTCTGTCGGATTGATGAGCAGCAGTTTGGTACCGCGCACGGTCAGATCCTGAACATTGGAGAGCTCTTTTGCAGGGTTGTTTTGCGAATCCAAAACCACCAGGTTGTAGCCCAATTTATCAGCTTCTTTTTGCGCTCCGTCTTTCAATGACACGAAGAACGGGTTATTCAGGGTAGAAACCACCAATGCTATCGACTTTTTCTCCAGCGCATTGGCGCTAACCGTGGCACTTAATGCAACAGCAGAAACCAGTGTAGCCAGTTTTTTCATATTCATAATCCAATTCCTATGCGTGAGAATGAAGGTTATTTACTGCTTTTGTTGTCTACCAAAACCGCCAGCAAAATAACGGCTGCCTTAACGATCATTTGGTAGTAAGAAGAAACACCTAACAGGTTCAGTCCATTGTTGAGAAACCCAAGAATCAGCGCGCCGATGAGCGTGCCGACAATGCGCCCTTTACCACCCGCCAAACTGGTTCCGCCCAGCACCACTGCCGCAATCGCATCCAGTTCATACCCCGTGCCCGCCGTCGGTTGTGCCGATGACAAGCGCGCGACTTCGATAATCCCAGCCAATGCGGATAACAGCCCACATAAGGCGTAGACGATAATCTTGACGTTATCGACGCTGATGCCCGACAAGCGGGTCGCCGCTTCATTGCCGCCCAGCGCATAGATATAGCGTCCGAGCCGCGTGTGGTGCAGCATGTACCAGGCTGCGATAAAAACGATAACCATCAACCAGATCGGTGTAGGAATTCCCAGAGGGCGACCAATGCCAAACCAGCCGAAGATATCCGCAACGTCAGAAAAACCGGTGTTTATTGGGCTGCCGTTGGTATACACCATGGTGACGCCGCGCAGCAGTAACATCATCACCAGCGTGGCGATAAACGCCTGCACCTTTCCTTTCGCCACAATCACGCCAGTGCCCGCCCCGATTGCTGCACCGAACGCTAATGCACCAAACACCGCCAACAGCGCATTCACTTCTAGGCCAACAATCGATGCCGCCACCGCGCCGGTCAGCGCCAGCAATGATCCGACTGACAAATCTATACCAGAGGTCAGAATAACCAGTGTCATCCCTACCGCCATGATGGCGTTCACCGATGTCTGTTGCAGGATATTGAACAGGTTATTGACCGTGAAAAAGTTAGGGCTCATGGACGAGACCACTGCGATCAGGATCAGCAGGGCAATCAGCGACTTTTGCTCCAACAGCCACTCTTTACTGAACCAGCGCTTTGCCGTGATAGATTCGGAACTCATGTCTGACTTACTCCTGCTTTACGCTATATTGCTTGCCAACCGCTGCCGCCATCAGCACTTCCTGAGTGGCCTGCTCAATGGAGAATTCACCGCTCAAGCGGCCTTCATGCATCACCAAAATGCGATCACTCATACCGAGTACTTCCGGCATTTCCGATGACACCAAAATGATGCTGAGGCCTTCTCCCTTGAACTGGTTGATTAACTGATAGATCTCTTTCTTGGCTCCCACATCGACGCCGCGCGTAGGTTCATCGAGGATCAGCACTTTCGGCCGCGTCATCAGCCCGCGAGCAATCGCGACCTTCTGTTGATTTCCGCCGGACAACAGGCCAATTGGCTGTGCCATTGAGGGAGTTTTAATATTGAATAAACGGATAAAATAACTAACCGCGGTGCGTTCATCTTCATGTTTGAGTGCACCAAAGCCACGGCTGAAATAACGCAATGCCGTCAGCGACATGTTCTCTTTGACGGACATCCCCAACACCAAGCCATCACGTTTGCGATCTTCAGATATATAAACGATGCCGTTTGCCAGCCCATCCTGCGGACTGCGCGTCACCACCTCACGGCCATCCAGCGCCACGTCACCGCGCGTACGAGGAAGTTCGCCATACAGGATCTTCATCAGTTCGGTACGTCCTGCGCCCATCAGGCCAGAAACACCGAGAATTTCCCCCTGCCGCAGCGTAAAACTGACACCGTCAACACCCGGCCCCGTCAGGTCTTTAACACTCAAGCGAATATCGCCCGGCACGGTATTTATCCGAGGGTACTGCTCTTCCAGCTTACGCCCCACCATCATTTCAATGAGTTGCTCTTCATGCAGTTGGTTGACCGGTCGCTCTCCGATAAACTGACCGTCGCGCAGCACAGTCACGTCATCGCAAATCTCGAAAATTTCTTTCAGGCGGTGGGAGATATAGACGATACCGCAACCCTGTGCGGTCAGTTCCTTAATCACAGTAAATAAGGACGCGGTTTCGGTATCCGTCAGTGCATCCGTGGGTTCATCCATGATGATCACTTTGGATTCAAAGCTCAGCACCTTGGCAATCTCGACCATTTGCTGATCACCAATGGACAACTCGCCGACCAGTCGGCGGCTGTTGTAGCGCAGATTTAGCTTTTTCAGCAGCTTATCGGCTTCTGCGTACATCTTTTGCCAATCAATGCGCCCCAAGGCTCCGGTAAACTCGCGGCCAAGGAAAATATTTTCAGCAATCGTCAGTTGGGGAATCAGGTTAAGTTCCTGGTGAATAATACCGATACCCGCATGCTGTGATGATTTTGGCCCGTTAAAGGCAACGTCCTGCCCGAGAAAGCGAACATGACCGGCATCTTTGCGGTAAATACCGGTGAGCACCTTCATCAGGGTAGATTTCCCGGCGCCGTTTTCCCCCACCAGCGCCATCACCTTGCCGGGATAGACATTCAGGGCAGCACCGGACAGCGCTTTTACACCGGGAAAGGTTTTTACTATTCCCTGCAACTGTAATAAAGGTTCCATCTCAGCCTCTGAAGGTTACGCCAGCACATAAAATAATATTGGCATAGGGCGAACATTCACCGCTGCGAAAAACGGCCCTGCTCTGCCCGCTTTGCATCTTGAATGCCTCATGACTGACATAGTGCAACTCAATGGTATTTCCCTGGTATTGTTCAAGCTCTTGCAAATGCTCACGAATAACTTCATGGAGCTTTGGGTTCTTCTCGATAATCTCTTGCGCAACAATCGCCGCTTCTACCTGCATCTCCTGCGTAATCACGCTCAGCACCTGTATAAAAGTAGGCACATTGTGTGTTAACGCCAGATCAACACGGGCGGTAGTGGCAGGAATGGGTAACCCTGCATCACACACCACCACTTGGTCAGTGTGCCCAAGGCGGGCAATCACACTCGAGACTTCGGAATTGAGTAATACGCCTTTTTTCATTATGTCACTCGTTTTGATAACGACAGCGAAACGTTTCGCTTGCGGTAAAGTTTAAGAAAAAGTCCTGATAAAGCAAAAAAGAGTTTGCAGAATTGTGATAACCATCGAAACGTTTCGCTATCACAAAAAAGAGATATAAGAAAAACATCAGGTTAGAAAATAGCCGTTAACCACCGGTGTCGGAAGATTGATCTCTATCACAAATGAAAAACAAACAATGAAACCAGATAATTAATTTATTAAAACAGAGTTTCTTTTTTCGTATGATTTACCTCACTTCCTAAAGCTCATATCACCATACTCACAATTTAAACAATAACGGCACTCTGACACCTGCCGAAAAAACTCTGGTTTGTTCACAAGGACTCTAACGATGAAAAACATATCCCTCTCTTTGGCAGCCCTATGTTGTATGGCTGCATTCACCACTCAGGCGCACAGCGCCGATCGTTTGACGATCGTAAAACAGTACGCCGATACCGTCTTGGATAAAGCGGGCGACCATTATCACGGTACGCAGCCTTCAACGTTATTGGCGAGCGGTGTCGATCCGCGCACCGGTAAACAGCTTGAGTGGGTTTTCCCCGATGGGCGCACAGCGGTACTCTCCAATTTTTCCGCTCAGCAAAACTTTATGCGCGTATTGGTTGGCCTCTCTAACCTGACGGGTGATGAGCGTTATCAACAGCGCGCCAAAACCAGCGTGCGTTACTATTTCGATCGCTATCAGGATGGCTTTGTTGAATAAATAAGAACTTGTAACGACTGCGCCCCATACGGGTCGATTGTTACGTGATGCGAATACTGTTCGGCATTCCTAATAGCGTGATCCGGTTAAGCGCTTTGACCATGGCCATGGCTTCACCCACCTAAGCATCGTAGTCTCTCAGACTTAGATGACCACCCAGAAGCCTTTTGAACCGGAACATGGCCGTTTCAGCCACTGAGCGCCGGTGATAGCCCACTTTCTTTTTCCAGATATCGTTACTACCGCTAATGCGCTGATTTGCAA
>NZ_JAHWCO010000134.1:0-9096 GCF_020054415.1 Candidatus Symbiopectobacterium sp.
CAACGCTGATCTTTTTCAGCAGGCGATCAAACTGGTTGATATCGTCAGGGGTTTTGAGATTTTTGGCCAGCTCGTTAGCCAGAGCCTGTAACTGTTTTTCGTCCATAAAGTAACCTGCTTTTGATGTTGGATTGAACATATAAAAATCAGGCAATTACACAATCTCGTGTACAGGCTCGGCCTTTTCTTGACGTTTTACCTGTTCCCAAGCCGCGTCCATTTCCTCAAGCGTCGCCTGTTCAACTGTTTTTCCCTAGGCGATAACAATTTGTTCTACCTGACGGAAACGGCGGCTGAATTTGCGGTTTGCCGCCTGAAGCGCATTTTCGGCTTTTTGACCAAGATGGAGTGAGAGATTTACCGTAGCAAACAATAAATCGCCCACTTCTTCGGCCAGCTTTTCTTCATCGACGACTGCCTGCCGGGCTTCATGCATCACTTCATCAATCTCTTCATACACTTTGTCGACCACTGGCCCCAGACTGTTCCAGTCGAAACCGACTGACGCACAACGCTGCTGGATTTTGTACGCTTTCATCAAAGTGTGCAACGCGTCAGGAATATCGTCCAACGCAGAGTATCGGGCATTTTCAGCGCGCTCCTGTGCTTTGGTTTGCTCCCAGTTGGCAAGCACCGCGTCACTGTCGGTGAGCGTCGCATACCGCAGAAAAATCAAACAACCCCTGCTCTTGCGCCATCTGGGCGTAAAACACCACCTGAAACAACAGATCGCACAATTCGCTGCGCAGATCGTCGAAATCCTGACGCGCAATAGCATCCAGCACTTCGTAGGTCTCTTCCAGCGTGTAGTGCGCGACCGTGTCAAAGGTTTGTTTGCGATCCCACGGGCAACCGTTTTTCGGGTAGTGTATTCAATGAGTTGATGTAGCATCAAACGTAGTACTCGCGTTCGATGTAAGTACCGATGATCCTATCGTGCATTTCGGATGATTTTGAATATCCGGGCGTCTTGCGATTGAGCCGTTGCAATCGGTTACGCAGTGTCAGATGTGTACGCTCAATACGCTGTGTATACAGCTTGCTAACAATGTGTTTTACTTTTGGAAGTTCATCGTTGTAAGCCCTGTAGCCATCCGTGTTTTCATGACTGACGACGGTAACGCTGATGGCCACTTTTGCCATAACCGTGTTTTTTCACAGAAGATGTCTGTTCACAAAACGGGCATCTTACATCAACTTTATCCACTGTATTCCACATCCAAAACCGGACATTTCACACTGCAATCAACATATTGAATACACGACCGATTTATATACCCGCCAATGCTCACTCAACATCAGCGCCCGCGATCTGGCGGTGATGGGGGCGACGCTGGCCGATGGTGGCGTTAACCCCATCACCCGCGACCGCGTGGTCAACAATGACTTGTGCCATTACGCCCTGGCTGTGATGGTCACCGCTGGGCTGTATGAAACATCCTGCGACTGGCTCTACGATATCGGCCTCCCCGGTAAGAGCGGCATTGGCGGCGGCATCGTCACTGTCTCGCACGGTAAGGGCGGTTTAGGCACCTTTGCGCCCTTACTTGACGGTGCAGGCAACAGCGTCAAAGGCCAGTTGGCAGCACGCTTTCTCTCCCGCAGCCTGGGTATGGATATGTTCGTCTCCGAACCTTACACCGAAAAAAGCTGATAATCGTTGCTGTAACCAACGCAAGAATTCGCATAAAAATCTAAGGACAATAAGGGGATAACCATTATGGTGAATCAATCGACACCGCACACAGTGACAGACGAGAAAGCGTCATGGATACCTATGATCACCATCGCACTCGCCCAGATTCTGATGTCATTCAACGTCGCCTCACTGCCCGTCGCGCTGGGTGGTATGGTGAACAGTTTCAATGTGCCGCCTACCACCATTGCGACGGGTATCGTCGTCTATTCACTGTCCGTCGCCGGTTTCGTTATGTTGGGTGCAAAACTCAACCAGCGATTTGGCCCACTGATCATCTTCCGCTCTACCGTGCTGCTGTTCGGTGTCGCTCAGGTGATGATGACTTTAAGCCCTAACGCCACCATCATGATCAGCGCACAGGCGCTCAGCGGCCTGACGGCGGCAGCGTTGGTATCCTCACTGGTGGCACTGATTGCGTAGAATTATCGCGGTGCACAACAAGCCACCGCGCTAAGCACATTGTGTTCGGCACACGCCGGTGCGGGTGTGGCGGCATTTTTAATTGGCGGGGTGCTGGGCACCTATATCGGCTGGAGCCCGGCGTTTGGTCTGCTGATCGTCTTGTCTGCCGTAATTTTCTTTCTCAGCTTCCGCATGAAAGCGGATAGGTGCCGGCCAGAAGTCAGCATTGATATTGTCTGCGTGGTACTGGCAGCAACCTCAATCATTCTGCTCTCTTTCGGCTTCAACAACCTTAACCGCTGGGGAATGGGTCTGGTTCGAGACGCAGCGCCTTTCGATCTGCTTGGCTTCTCTCCGGCACCCTTTATGATCGCGCTGGGTATCGTGCTTGGTCAGCTCTTCGTGGTCTGGACGCGACGCGTAAAAGAAAAAGGCAAAAACCCATTGCTGGCGCTGGAAGTGATTACCTCGCCAACGGAGCGAGCTGCCGTGGTCGCCATGTTTGCAGTGGTCGCGCTGGAAGCAATGCTGAACTTTTCCGTGCCACTCTACATTCAGATTGTGCAGGGCAGCACGCCGCTGGCAACAGTCATCGCCATGATGCCGTTCAACCTGTCCGTATTCTTCTCCGCAACGCTTATCGTACGCTTTTACCACAAGCTGACGCCGCAAAAGATTGGCCGCTACTGCTTCATCATTTGTACCCTTTCGCTGCTGTGGCTCGCTTTTGTAGTGCGTAACAACTGGAGTGAGTTCGCGGTGCTGTTCGGCATGGTAGCGTTCGGTATTGGTCAGTGCTCGCTGGTCACCCTGCTGTTTAACGTGCTGGTGAGTGCTTCACCGAAAGAGTTGGCGGGCGACGTCGGCTCACTGCGAGGCACCACCAACAATCTGGCGAACGCGATTGGTACCGCCGTGGCCGGTGCGCTGTTGGTAGGATTGATTAGCTCCAGCGTGATGCGCAACATTGTGCAAACGCCTGTGCTGACCCCTGAAATTCAGGCACAGGTGAATCTCGATAATATTAACTTTATCAGTAACGATCGCCTGCTCACCGTGCTGTCGCAAACCACGGCAACGCCAGAACAAGTGGCTGAAGCGGTGCGCGTCAACGAGGAATCGCGCCTGAAAGTGCTGAAGTTTGGTCTGCTGATCATGGCCTTCTTGTCCATGATGGCGATCATCCCGGCAGGCAGACTGCCTAGCTATCTGCCCGGTGAACTGCCTGCGGATAATATGGATCAAGAGACAACCAAATAGATTAATATCGGCGCGTAAAAAGGCACCGGTAATAACCGGTGCCTTCCGTCATATTCGGCGCAAGCCGGAGATCTCTGCGAAAAAAAAACGCATCTCTTCTGCAAGAGATTCCCGCTTTCGCGGGAATGACAGAGGTGGGCGGGAATGGCTGTTTGATGCTCCGGTGACTACCGGAGCCTTTTGGTGATAGAGAAACCGGCTTAACGGACCGACGGGATCTGCTTAGTAATGCAGTGAATGTTGCCACCGCCTAACAGAATTTCGCGCGCAGGCACGCCTACAATGGCGTAATCTGGGAACATCTGTTGCAGCAGGTTACGCACCGTATCATCGGTATGCGCATCCAGTAACGGGAAGATAATTTGCTGATTGCTGATCAGTAAATTTACGTAAGAACCCGCCAGACGCGAACCTGCTAAACGTTCAATCGCATCACCCGATGCGACACCCGCCGCTTCCTCTTCCGTGGCATAGAGCGGACCCGGCGCAGGCAGCTTCCAGATCTTCAGAGCACGCCCTTGCGCATCACGAGCCTGGGATAAAACCTGATACGCCGCGACAGAGCGCGCATACTGCGGATCGTTTTCATCATCCGTCCAGTGCAGCGCCACTTCACCGGGGCGCACAAAGCAGCACATGTTATCGATGTGGCCGTCGGTTTCGTCGTTATACACCCCTTCTTCCAACCAGATAATGGTGGAAATATTGAGGTAGTCACGCATCAACTGCTCAATATCAGCCTTACTCAGATGAGGGTTGCGGTTCGGATTCAGCAAGCATTCTGCCGTGGTCAACAGTGTGCCTTCTCCATCAACGTGAATAGAGCCGCCTTCCAGAATCAGCGGTGCCGCATAGCGTGCATCACCGTGGTGCGCCAACACATGCTGCGCGACTTGTTCATCCTGTCGCCAGTCGTCGTACAAACCGCCCAACTCGCCGCCCCAGGCGTTAAACTGCCAGTCGATACCCCGGCGCTCACCGTTACCGTTTAGCACCACGGTCGGTCCAGTATCACGCATCCAAGCATCATCGCTTTCCATCGCAACTAGCGTCACCGTTGCAGGCATCAGGCTACGCGCCTGCGCCATCTGCTGCGCTGGAACGCCCGTGATCACCGGCGTCTTCTGACCAATCGCCTGTGCCACTGCGGCAAACGTCTGCTGCGCAGGCAAGGCATTATTACGCCAGTTATCCAACCGGTAGGGCCAGATCATCCACACCGCATCATGAGGTGCCCATTCGGCGGGCATAAAAAAGCCATCCTGACGCGGCGTCGAAGTGAGAGTCGAAGGTGACATCGATTATCTCCGGGTCTTGCCGTCAGAAGTGCCGAGCGCCGTGTACATCTCCGGGCGACGGTCGCGGAACAGCCCCCAACTGGCGCGTTGCGCGGCGATCGCTTCCAGATCGAATGTGTGCACCAGCACCGCTTCATCTGTTTTGTTCGCCTGTGCCAACAGCGCACCGGTTTGATCGGCAATGAAAGAAGATCCGTAGAAGGTCATTTCCAGCCCATCGATATATTTGCTCGCTTCAGTCCCAATACGGTTAGAGGCAATCACCGGCACCAGATTGGCAGCCGCGTGGCCCTGTTGCACGCGCGTCCAGTGTGGCTGGCTGTCGATATCCGGATAGGCCGGTTCAGAACCGATAGCGGTAGGGTAGAAAATCAGCTCTGCACCCTGCAACGCCAGGCTGCGCGAGGTTTCCGGGAACCACTGGTCCCAGCAGATGCCCACACCAACTTTAGCGTAACGAGTCTGCCACACCTTGAAGCCGGTATCGCCAGGGATAAATAACTGCTTTTCCTGATACGCCGGACCATTGGGAATGTGCGTTTTACGGTACACATCCAGCACGCTACCGTCGGCGTCAATCATCACCAACGAGTTGTAATAGGCATTATTGGCGCGCTCAAAGAAGCTCAGCGGCAATACCACCTCAAGCTCAGCCGCCAGTGCGGAGAAGTGTTTGATAAGCGTGCTGGTTTCCAGCGTTTGTGCCAGAGCATAGTGCTCGGGACTCTGATCGATACAGAAGTAAGGCGCGGCGAACAGCTCCTGAATCAGGATTATTTGAGCACCCTTGGCGTGCGCCTGTCGCACCAGTTTTTCGGCATTCTCAATATTCTTGGGCAGATCCCAGGAACACGCCATCTGCGTTGCGGCAACGGTCACTTTTGTCATGCGAAGACCTCTATTATCTCTCTATTACGCTGGCTCAATGCCAGCCCTACCCGTTTAAGTGTACGACGCTATTATGGCTTACGCAGCACTCGCTGTACACGCGCCTGCTCCCAGCGCTTCCAACGATCGCGCAGCCAGAACACCTTCACGGCATTAAGCGCCAGATTGACCACAACATAAACCACAAGCGAGCGCCAGAAACGGCTCTCTTGCCGCATCTGACGTTTCGCTGCCTGAACGCGCAGCTCAAGCGATTCTCCGCTCAGGGTTTGCTAACTCTCTTCCGTCATCAACTCGGTAACATTCACGCCAAACGCTGCGGCGATGGCACCGAGAGTATCCAAACTGGCACGCTCACCATTCTCGATACGCTGAACGGTTCTGACGCTTAAGGAGGAGAGTTCCGCCAGTTGCTCCTGGGACTAGGCGTGGGCAAGGCGTAATGTTTTAATCGGATTGGTCTTCATGGTGGTTTTCCTCCTGTCTGTTTTTTCAACTCTATTTTTTAAAGAAATAAAAAACACAGCCTCAACCTACGCCCGCTTAGCTGCCGCGAACACGACAGCGACCTGACAGGCTCCCGACAGACTGCAACATCAAGAAAAAAAACCACCCTGTCGTCATACGGAGGGATGGCTTTTATTGCGAAAGAATACAGCCACCAGATTTAGAACAGCTTTCTCGCCGTCTCCAGCCAATCACGCTTGAAGGGCCGTTTCATGTTCTCAATGGAATCGATGATATCGTGGTGCACCATTTTTTCGTTCTGAATACCGACGCAGCGACCGCCGTAGCCTTGCAGCAGCAGTTCAATAGAATACGCGCCCATACGCGAAGCCAAAATACGGTCATAAGCTACCGGGGAGCCGCCACGTTGAATGTGGCCCAGCACCGTAGAACGCGTTTCACGCCCTGTTTCTCTTTCAATATAGCGTGCCAGTTCGTCGATATCGCAGATGCGCTCAGTAATGGCGACAATGGCGTGTTTTTTCCCTTTAGCGATGCCTGCTTTGATTTCACACACCAGATCTTCCGGTTTAAACTCTTCTTCCGGTAACACAATAAATTCGCAGCCCCCTGCAATCGCCGCGGCCAGCGTCAGATCGCCGCAGTGGCGTCCCATCACTTCCACGATGGAAATACGTTGGTGAGAAGAAGAGGTATCGCGTAAACGGTCAATGGCTTCCAGTACGGTTTCCAGTGCGGTGAAATACCCAATGGTGTAGTCGGTGCCTGCCACATCGTTATCGATGGTGCCCGGCAGGCCAATACACGGAAAGCCCATTTCAGTCAGGCGCTTGGCCCCCACGTAAGAACCGTCACCGCCGATCACCACCAGGGCATCCAGACCACGGTTTTTCATGTTCTGTACCGCGACTTCACGTACGTGATCGTCGCGAAACTCGGGGAAACGCGCCGATCCTAAAAAGGTGCCGCCGCGGTTGATAACATCAGACACGCTGTAGCGGTCCAACTGCTCCATGCGATCCTGGTACAAGCCCTGATAGCCATCATAGATACCGTAGACTTCCAAACCTTCCGTCAGCGCCGCGCGTACTACGCCGCGAATCGCCGCATTCATGCCTGGTGCATCGCCACCGCTCGTCAATACTCCGATTTTCTTGATCATGACAACCTCTGGATTTGTAGATGTAGTTTTGCAGGATGTTTCTACCGGACGGGCCGCCGTGGCGAACCATCGCTCACCTTTTTAGGCATATTATAACAAATGTCCTGAGCTGAATTGATTCAGGTCAGGCAAAATAATGCCGCGCAACCCATTTTCTATCACATTTCTCAAACAAATACAGGCTGGATCACACCTCGATGCGCCCGCGCTGTTCTTCCGGTACAGCGGAGGACGGGTCTTGATGGATAAGAATATCGGCACCGGGAAAACGCTGACGTAACGCCTGCTCCAAACGGTCCGCAGCCTCATGTGCCCGAACCAGCGGCAGCGAATCATCCATTTCCAGATGCAGTTGAATAAAACGGTTCGGCCCTGAGCGCCGAGTACGCAGTTGATGTGCGCCATGAATGCCAGGCCAGCCACGAATCAGCTCAACAATCGCCTGCAGCTCTTCTTCTGGCAGCGCACGTCCAGCAGCGATTGCACCGCGTCATAGCCGATGCGCAGGGCGCTGTAGAGAATATAAACCCCAATCCCCAACGCAAACAGGGCATCAGCGTAGGTGATACCGCGCCAGCTTAATACCAGCGCCACCAGAATAGCGCCGTTCATAAACACATCAGACAGGTAATGCAATGAATAGGCGCGTATAGCCTGGCTCTGGTTCTTGCGTACCACCCAGCGTTGAAAAGTCACCAGCAGCAGCGTTGCCACCAGGGCAATCACGGTGATGACAATCCCCACTTCTGGTGCGTACAGCGGTTGCGGCGCGTTCAGCAGTTGGAACCCGGTGAGGATCAAGAACAGCGCGGAGCCAGCAATGAACATGCCCTCGCAATGGCGGCCAGATACTCTGCCTTGCCATGACCGAAAGCATGCTCATCGTCAGCGGTTTGGAGCGCATAACGCACGGCCAGCAGGTTCACCAGCGACGCACTGATATCCACCAGTGAATCCACCAACGAGGCTAATAAACTGACCGAACCGGTGTACCACCAGGCGAAGGCCTTAATGATAAATAGCAGCAGCACCACAGCTGTCGCAACCACTGCGGTGCGCGTTACCCAATGTGCATACTGCAAATCCATCACGCACCTCGCCTCAACAAAGCATGTTATCCAATCATGACATTACTTCATGACAGCATGGCTAAACACGAGCGCATAGCGCCGAAAAATGAACAGGCACCACAGCAGCGCAATGCCACCCAGTGAAGCTCCCGCAAAACCAATCTCATTCATGCCTACATGCGTGATGATCTGGTTACCCAGCAACGCACCACCGCCGATACCCACATTATAGATGCCGGAGAACAATGCCATGGCAACATCCGTAGCATCAGAAGCCAGCGTCAGGACTTTTACCTGCATGCCAAGGCTCAGCGCCATGATAACGATGCCCCACAGCACACAGACGATGGACAATCCCAATGGATTATTGGCCATTGGCAACAACAGCGCCATGCACAACGGCAATGCCGCGATGCTCGCCACCAGAAAGCACGCTGGATAGCGATTGCTGTAGCGGCTGAAAAGCATGCTGCCGATGATACCGGCACCGCCAAAAATCAGCAGCGATACGGTGGTGAAATTTTCGCTTAATCCGGCGACCCGCTGCACGAAAGGTTCGATATAGCTGTAAGCGGTAAAATGGGCCGTCACCACCAGCACCGTCAGTGCATAAATACACAGCAGCGCCGGGCGCTTAAGCAGCAATGGCAGGCTTTTCAGCGAACCAGAATGGCTGCTGGGCAACGGAGGCAACAGTTTCATCAACACCAGGGCTTTGTTGAATAAATAGAACTTTTGGGTAATCATCGGAGCAGATCACCACAGTTGTTTCAAAATCAGGTCTCCATGGCAAAACAAAATTTTAAAATCACCAACTGGCCCTCTTATAACAAGGCCCTCAAGCAGCGC